>JAZOBX010000092.1:0-4788 GCA_045596205.1 Eubacteriales bacterium
GTGGGGATATTGTAGAAATCAATGCCCCGCATATAGGCGGAGGCGGCAAAACCACTGAGGTCTCCCACTACACCGCCGCCTACCGCTACCACACAGTCGGAGCGGGTAAAGCCCTTTTGGAGCATCACGGAAAGCAGATGTTCAAGGGAGGCGAGAGATTTGGTGGCCTCTCCCATGGGAAGTGTGACGAGGGTGGGATCAAGACAGCTTTCTGCCACCTTTTGGGCGTAGGCCGAAGGCACGCCGCTATCGGTCACCACCAATACCTTTCGCCCAAGGGGAAGGTGTTCTGCCACCTTTTGCAGGATTCCTCTGCCAAGCAGAATATCGTATTCCCCGCCCTCATAGGTGACGGATAGGATTTTGGGGTCGCAGGAATGGCTCTCCATCAGACTTTTCTGCCGAGCGCGGGAAAGCTTCATGGTATGGCGCACAAACTGCTCGCAGAGAGGGGCGTAGGTGGGAGAGGACAAAAGACCCACACGGCTTTTGACCACTTCTTCTTCCCGCTTGACATCAAGGACGGGGAGACCGTGCTCCAGCTTATAGGCGGCAACTTGCTCTGCCACTTGCATACGCTCTTCAAAGAGGCGGATGAGTTCTCGGTCGATGGCGTCAATTTCGCGGCGGCATTCTTCCAGATTTTTCACTTGCCGTTCTCCTTTCTTTTTCCCACTTTCACACTCTTATTATGCAAATATATTATTTTTTAATTATACTATATCCTTCTGATCATTGTCAAGAGAAACCGACAATAACCGAGAAAAACCCATAGCTTTGAAAAAAAATAAAAAATCTCGCAAAAAATCTGCAAAAATCTCGCATAAATTTATGGGAAACCCTTGACATTTTTGCGAAAGACTTGTATAATACATAAGTACGACTATGGGTTAATGTTTGTGAAGGAGGTGCGCTATGCAACTGGATTTGCGTGGTTTGCTTGCCGGTGCAGAAAGAGTATTGCCTTTTTCCTACGCACTTAGCTTGCCCGCCGACTTTACAGAAAATGCAGGTATCTTTCTCGGTGTGACCTTTCCCAACCCCCTTTTGGTGGAAGGCGAAATTATCAATACTGCAGGATATATGCGCATGACGCTAACCTTAACTGTCGATTATATAGCTCCTTGCGCCCGTTGTCTCGAAGAGGTCAACGACAGTTTCTCCCTGTCTGTTGAAAAAACCGTTGTTCCGAAAGACGTGACGCAAGACATGGACGAGGATACGCTGGACGACTACGCTGTGGTCGAGGACGGATTTCTCTCCATGGACGAGCAGTTGCTTGACCTACTGTACATGGAATTCCCTTCCAAGATTCTGTGCAGCGAGGATTGCAAAGGCCTTTGTCCCGGCTGTGGCGCAAACCTGAACCACCAGGATTGTCAATGCGAGGCCGAGATTGACCCCCGCTTGGCTCCACTCCAGGCGATCCTCAAAGAGCTACAAGACAAAGAGTCCCAATAACCCCAAAACGAAAATAAAAATTAAAATTATAGAGATACCGTGAGGAGGTAAATAACAATGGCAGTTCCGAAGAGAAAAACATCCAAAGCCCGTAGAGATAAGAGAAGATCCAATGTTTGGAAGCTGAGCCTGCCCACTTTGGCAAAATGTCCCAAATGCGGCGCGTTCAATCTGTCTCACCGTGTCTGCAAGAAATGCGGATTCTACAAGGGTGAGGAAATCGTGGATATGACCAAGCCTCAAAAGAGCGCAGAAGAAGAAATCTAACTTAAAAAACCGTTGTCAAACGACAACGGTTTTTTGTTTTGCAGATGGAAAACGTAACTTACCGATAAAAAAGGACGAAGAAATTTCAAAATTCTTCGTCCTTTTTTGGCGATACATCCGCATTTTGCAATGTGATATTCATCCCTCGTTTTAGCATACCTCGCCCCATGGCGAGTATGATAAAACATATCGCAAGGCGTAGCCTTATATCGCTCCCGAAGGGAATATCTCAAATCCCGCAAGGGATTTATATCGCTGTGCAGTGTCATGCATGACATTGCACACAATTAAAGTTCTTCGGTGTTGCGCATACGGACGGTGAGCAGGACGGTGAGGTTGCCGTTGCGGACGCGGATCTCGTCCAGAAATTCTTTTTCTTCCTCTTTGTTTTTGTCGCATACGCTATAGGTCAGCTCGTACATGGTGCCCATGGCGGTGGTTTTGGTGCGAACCAGCTCCGCGCGGTAGGTGTAGCGCTCAAACAAATCGTCAAACATACCCGAATAGTTCATGGATTCGGGCACCAGAATGCGGAGGTCCTGGGAAACGGCGCGTTTGGCATAGCCAAAACGCCATGCGCAAAAGATACCGCCGCACATCAGTACCGCCAGCGTGGCAGCTATGTAAACATACCCTGCGCCGCAGGCAATACCCACAGCGGTTGCCACAAGTAAAGAAGTGATTTCAAAAGCACTGCCTTGGGCGGAGCGGAAACGCACCAGACTGAATGCGCCCAGCACCGCTACACTCATACCCAAGTTGCCGTTGACCACGAAGATAATGGATGCCACGGCGGCAGGGATGATGATGAGAGAGATGGAGAAGCCGCGGGAAGAGTTGGTGCAGGTTTTGTTGACCAGGGAAATCACCAGCCCCAGAACCATTGCCACCAAAATGGCAATCAGAAAGGTGGGAAAGGTGGGGTTGTTGAGACTGTTCTGAATAAAGATACTATCAAGCAGTTTAGACATGGACGGGCTCCTTTGCTTCTGTGAGTATTTTTTTATAAATGGTTCCGTATTTTGAGAAGGATACGGGGGTGATGGAGAAGCGTTTCAGCATTTCAAGAACTTCAGGCGGTACAGCGCCGGGGGCTTTGATTTCCATAATGCGGGTACCGTCGGGGAGCAACGGAATGCCGCTGTCTCCTGCCTCAAGGGAGAGGTTGTCGGTTCTGTAGCGGATATTTTCGTCAAAGGTCAGACGAAGGTCGGGGTTGTCCTTGCCCACGTAGGCAATACGGTCATAGGCAAGATAGACTTTTGGTTTCAGATCAAAGAGTTTGTTAAAGTACAGCAGCTCACGGGCAATCTGGGTGTCTTTGGGCGGTTTTCCATGGAGGAGGAACTCGTCCACCGCTGAAAGCGGCATCCCCACGCGACGCTTGTACACCACACCCTTATATTTGATTTTGGCTTCTATGTAGACTTTCGTGTCCTCGGTGGGCGTACCGTAGCTGCGGATACGCAGTTTTTCTTTGAAAACGGGTTTTTCCACCGAGCGGCGCGCCAGTTCAAAATGGTCGGTATCGTAGTAGACGTTACAAAGGGTGTAGATATGGTATTTGGGTTCGGGCACCATAAAGGTTTCCACGAATGCCTTTACCTCAGGGTAAAGAGACAAAGGCACTGCGTATTTCTTTTCGGTGCGCGAGAAGGTATATTGCGCCATATTGTCTCCTTTCCCAAAGTATGGCTTTTTTATTTGACCAGGTGTCTCTTGATTTTGCGGGAGGTGGTCTTTTCAAAAGGTTCTTTTCTGATTTCCACAGCCTTCACTTGCTTGAAGCCTGCAATCTTTTTGTTCATGTGGCGCACGGCTTCACGGAGAGTAGATTCCACTTCTTCCTCGGATTTCCCTGCAAAATAGGCGGGGTCGGGCACGATAATGGCGGTGAGGGTTACGTGGCCGTCGTCACCCTTTCTGCCCACGGTGACGCTTTCCATGACACCGGGGATATGGGAAATGTATTCTTCGATTTCTTCGGGGAATACGTTTTTACCGTTTTCCAGCACGATGACGGATTTCTTTCTGCCTGTGATGAAAATATAGCCGTCTTTGTCCAGATAACCGATGTCACCGGTTCTGAAGTAACCGTCTTCGGTAAAGACCTTTTGGTTTTCTTCATCGTTTTTGTAGTAGCCCAGCATGACGTTGTCACCCTTAGCGCAGATTTCGCCTTCCATGTAGCCTTGGGCGTTGGGAGTGCCGTCCAGAATTTTGACGGTGCAAGTGCCAACGGAGGGGCCGACGGAGTTGCGTTTCAGCGCGAAATAGGGATTAACGGAAATCAGAGGAGAGCATTCGGTGATACCGTAGCCTTCCATGATGGTCACGCCAAATTCGTCAAACTTGCTGACGATGTCCGCATTGAGCGGCGCGCCACCGCAAACGATACGTTCCAGTCTGCCGCCAAAGGCCGCCAGAATGTCGCCAAACAGCTTGCGACGGATATCAATGCCAAAGGTACGGAGGAAGCGGGACAGCTTCAGACCGAAACGGAGGGTGCCGTCTTTGCCTTTTTTCTTAGCTTCGTCCCAAATCTTTTTATACATGGTTTCCACAAAGAGGGGAACCAGCACCAGACCCGTGGGACGGTAGGTGGCGAAGCTCTTAAGGGCGTGCTTGATAGAATCGTTGATGCCCACGGTCATACCGTAGTTCATGCCTGCCAGCATACAGCAAAGCTCGTAGGTATGGTGGATGGGAAGCACGGACACGATGGTGTCTTCAGGGAAAAACTCCACGCATTCGCAAGCGGCGTTCATGGAGGCAAGAATGTTCTTTTCGCTGAGCATTACGCACTTACTGGTGCCTGTGGTACCCGAGGTAAAGAGCATTTCTGCCATGCGGTCCATATCCTCACACGCGGGAAAATCGTAGGCTTCGTTTTCTTTGCCCATTTCCAGCAGTTTGGCAAAGGGCACTACGCCCTCCTGCTCCAGATAGGAACAGCCTTCTGCTTCCATGGGAATGAAATACTTGACGGTGGGATGGTTGCCTACGGCTTTGGCAAAGGATTCGTTAAAGCCTTTGGAGAACACCACGGCGTTGGCTTCG
>JAZOBX010000093.1:0-4618 GCA_045596205.1 Eubacteriales bacterium
GTCGTTTGTTTTAATCTCCCATTTCCGCCAATGCGGAAATGGATTTCATCCGTTGCAGACGGATTTCATCGCATGCGTATACCGCTTGCGGTATCTTGCGTCATTCGGCGTGTCCGCCCGCCGAATAGCAAATTTCATCCTGCGGAGCAGGATTTCACTCTCCGTTCTCCGCAGGGAGAACAGAGATACCTACCGCTTGCATCTCTTGGCGTGTCCGCCCGCCAAGTAGCAATCTCCCATTTCCGCCAATGCGAAAATGGGTGATGGAATAAAGCCAAGCTTTATTCCATGAGTGCCTCATAGAGTTCCAGAAGCTCCGCTTCGGCGGCCTCGCGGCGTTCGTAGAGGGCGGCGGTTTTGACGTAATCCGTTGCCACCTCGGGTTTTTGCATTTCGGCTTCAATCTGAGACAGCTCCGCTTCCAGCGCATCTGCTCGCTTTTGCATTTGCTCGCGGCGTTTGATCAGACCGCGGGCCTCGGAGCGGGCTTTTTTCTGCTCCTCATATTGCCGCTTGGCGTCGGTTTCGGCGGGGGCGGCGGGCTTCTTTTCCTCTGTCATTTGGGCGCGAAGCTTGGTATAGGCGGTGTATGCGCCGTCTAATTCCTCCAGAGGGAAGTCTACCAGTCCTCCCTCCGCGTCAGGCGAGAGAATCAGCAAACGGCTGGCGGTGCGGTCAATGAAATAACGGTCGTGGGACACGGCAATCACCGTGCCGTCAAAGTCGGAGAGCGCCTCCTCCAACGCCTCGCGAGAGGCAATGTCCAGATGGTTGGTGGGCTCGTCCAGCACCAACACGTTGACTTTTTGCAGCATCAGCTTGCAGAGAAGCACCCTTGCCCGTTCACCGCCGCTCAGACTGCCGATGGTTTGGGTAATATCGTCGGGGCCAAACAAAAACAGCGCCAAAGCAGAGCGGATCTCCAAGTGGGTCATCTGAGGGAAGGTGCTGTGGAGCTCTTCAAAAACGGTATTTGAAGGATGAAGCCCTTTCATTTCCTGGTCGTAGTACCCAACGGTCACGCGATCGCCGTAGTCAATATAGCCCGATACAGGGGTAAGACTGCCGCAAAGGAGCTTCAGCAGGGTAGATTTACCCGTACCGTTGCCCCCCAGAAGAAGCACACGCTCACCCCGACGGATGGCAAAGCTGATTTTTTCAATGAGGGGAGCGTGCCCGTAGGAAAAGGACAGGCCTCTCACCGTCAGCACGTTGGCGGCGCTTTCTTCCTCGGCGGAAAACCGCATACGGATATTTTTTTCGGCTTTGGCAAGCTCGATTTTTTCCATGCGGTCCAGCTGCTTTTGCTTGGAACGGATGGTCACGAAGTTGTGCTCCTGACCGCAACGGCGCTGAAAGGCAATGTTGGCTTCAATGCGGCGGCGGATCTTATCCTGCTCCCGCTTCTTTTTCTCTAAACTTGCCTGGTCCTGCTCCCGCTTGTTTTTGGCTTCGGTGTAGTTACCTTGGTAGAGGGTGGCGCGGGTGTAGGAAATATGAAGGGTTTTGGTGGTAACCTTGTCCAAAAAATAACGGTCGTGAGACACCACCATCACGGTTTTGGGATAGCTTGCCAGATAGTCCTCCAGCCAGGTCAGGGCATCAATGTCCAAATGGTTGGTGGGCTCGTCCAACAGCAGAATATCGGGCTCTCTTGCCAGCAGTCGCGCCAACGCCAGGCGGGTATGCTGTCCGCCGCTGATTTCGCTGATGGTACGGGAGAGGGCGTCTTCAAACCCAAGCCTCACCAGCATACTGCGACATTTTCCGCGGAATACCTGACCGCCCTCGGCGGTGAAGGTGGCAGACAAACTGTCATATTTTCCCGAAAGAGAAGCGGCAAGGGCGGTGTTGCCCTCCCGACCGGCGCGTGTCATGGCGCGCTCGGTGTCTTCCAGCTCCTGCTCCAAAGCCAGCAGCTCGGGAAACGCCAATTCCATATAGCGAAGCAGGGTGAGATCCCCCATGTGGGACAGGTCTGTCATCTGGTGGAGCATTCCCACCGACACGCCTTTTCCCAACGCCACCGTGCCGCTATCGGGGTCTATATCGCCGGAGATCACTTTTAACAGCGTGGTTTTGCCCACGCCGTTGACACCGATAATGCCCACTCTGTCGCGCTCTGCCACAGAAAAGGAAATATCCCGCAACACTTCTTTTGCACCAAAATGAACGCCTATACCCGAGGCACTTAAAATGATCATATATACATCCTTTACGGTTGTTCTACTAAAAAATACATAGATACATTATCCAACACACTATTATACTATATAAAAAAGGTAAATGCAAATGTTCTCTCCTGCTTTTTTTGGGGAAAAATGCCGTGCCAACCCCGTTTTATGCATAAAAACTTGCATAAATGCATAAAAAGCAATGAAAAATGTATAAAAAACGGTCAATTAACAAAAAAATAAAAAAATATTGAAAAAATATGCAAAAATCTATTGACAAATCAAAAAAAGAGGTTTATAATAAGCAACGTTGCATGAAAAACACGAAAAACGAGGTATATAACAATGAAAAAAACGCTTTCTCTTCTGATGGTGGCTATGCTGCTTTGCGGTGCTCTTCTGACTTTGGTTTCCTGCGGCGGTGAAGCCGAGCCCGTGCTTAAGGTGATTGATATTCCCCTGACCGACGAAGAATACGCCTTCTGCGTACAGCCCGGCAACGAAGAATTGCTTTCTTCTCTCAACGCCTTCCTTGCAGACTCTAAAACCAACGGCACCTTTGACGATATCGTTGACAACTATTTTGGTAACGGCGAACCCGTAGGGCATGAAATGGGTTCTGTTGGCAACAGAGATAACCAACTGGTGATTGCCACCAACACTCCCTTTGAACCCTTTGAATACACCAAGGGCGGTAAATACTACGGTATTGATATTGAAATGATGGCGGCTTTTGCTGCTTCTCAAAACAAAGAATTGGTGATTCTCGAAATGGACTTTGACGCAATTTTCATGGCTGTCAACCAAGGCATCGCAGACGTGGGCGCGGCAGGTATCACCTATGACGAAAGCAGAGAAGACACCGTTACCTTCTCCGATACCTACTACGTAGCCTCTCAGGTTATCATCGTCAATGCTGACGATACCACCTTCGACGCTTGCAAGACCGCAGAAGACGTGGTGGCAATTCTGAACGCTATGGGCGCTGATATCAAAGCGGGCGCGCAAACCGGTACCACAGGCGAGCTTTACATTGAAGGCGACGAAGAATTCGGCTTTGCAGGTTACAATGTGACCCTTACTCCCTACAGCTCCGGCGCGATGGCTGTGGAAGATATGATCAACGGCAACATCAATTTCGTGGTGCTGGACGAAGGCCCTGCAAAAGCCATTGTCAACGCCAAAAACAACTAATCAAATTAAAAAATAAAAGACAACTGTCACATCTCCCATTTTCGGCGGTGTGGCAGTTGCTTTGCGGAATGGAAAGAAATATATGATGACATGGAACAAATTTCTTCGCCTGCTGGACAAGTTTTTCGATGCGTTTATCCAGGGCGGAGGGTATAAAGAGGTACTCAAAGGTCTGGGAAACACCCTGCTGATTGCGACCCTTGGTCTTTTGATCGGTATTGTGATCGGCACGGTCATTGCCACCGTTCACGTGATGCCAAAATATAAAAAATTGCCCAGGGTACTGGATAAGATTTGCAACGTATATGTGGCATTTTTCCGCGGAACCCCCATCGTTGTACAGCTTCTTTTGGGGTATTTCGTGATTTTGCCCCTGCTGGGGATTAAGGGTGTAGACCCCCTTTACGTGTGTGTGATGATCTTCGGGCTCAACAGCGGCGCATACGCTTCCGAGATCATGCGCGCAGGGATTACCTCGGTAGATAAAGGCCAGCTGGAAGCCGCAAGAGCCTTGGGTATGGGATACTGGGTGTCTATGGTCAAGGTGGTGTTGCCTCAGGCCATCAAAAATATTCTCCCCACCCTTGGCAACGAATTTATTTCGCTGATCAAAGAAACCTCCGTTGTCAGCTTCGTAGGGGCAATGGATATTTATAAAGCCTTCAACAAAATCGGTAGCGAAGATTACGAATATCTGGTGCCCTATCTGGTGATGGCTGTCATTTACATTATTTTGGTTCTGGGCATTACAGGACTGCTGAAGCTCATGGAAAGGAGACTCAAACAAGGTGATTAAGATTACGAATATGCAAAAAAGCTTTGGCGACAACCACGTGCTTCGCGGCATTACCACCACCATCAGCGAAGGCGAAGTCATTGCGGTCATTGGCCCCTCAGGCGGCGGCAAATCCACCTTTCTCCGTTGCATCAACTGTCTGGAAGACCCCACAGGCGGCAGTATTGAGTTTGAAGGCGTAGACCTGGCAGACATGAAGGTGGACATCAACATTCACCGCGAAAACATCGGCATGGTATTCCAGCAGTTTCATCTCTTTGCCCACAAAACTGTTCTTGAAAACCTGACCATGGCGCCTCTTTTCCACGCTTACAAGAAGCTGAGAAAAGCCAAAAGGCAACAAAAATGGGGAACCGTCCTTTCGTTTTTTGGCAAAAAAGCCAAACCCAACCCAAATGAACCTCTCCCCACCAAAGCATCCATCAAAGAAAAAATCACAGCCGAGGCATACGAG
>JAZOBX010000094.1:0-5489 GCA_045596205.1 Eubacteriales bacterium
CGGTGAGCCCGCTGTTTCTGCCTATCTCACGGGGCTGAAAAAGGATGCAAGCTATACGGGAAGCCTTGGGTTTGGCGCGCGCTTTATTCATGACCTTTGGCGAGAAGATATTGACAGCTACTTTTGCTCCGTGGTGGCAGAAAACACCGCCGCAAGAGATATGTTTGAAAAAGGGAAGCGGGGCATTACCATGTCTCCCCTTGTAGGGTATACCACCTATATTCTAAGTCCCAAAGTCAAAATCAAAGCCCCCAAACACCCCTACACCTTCCGCAGAGCCACCCGGTCCGACCTGCCCGCCCTTCTTGGGTTTCTCAAAGCAGAAGGGAGCAAAAAAGACCTCTTTCCCGTCATAGAAGATTTACAGCAGTGTCACGGCCTCTGTATTAGCGACTTTTACCTACTACTGGAGGGCAAACGCATTCTTGCCGCCGCCGCCCTCTGGAACCAGTCCGCCTATAAGCAATACGTGGTGAAAAAATACCGCGGCATCATGAAGCTGGCGCGGCTCTGTAACCCCCTTCTGTCCCTGTTGGGCTATATCAAGCTCCCAAAAGAAAATATCCCTCTGTCCTTTCCCATGCTGTCTTTCTTTCTCAGTGAGGGAGACGACCAAACCTTCTACCGCATCTTTTTGGCGGAAATCAAAAAAGAAATCCAAAAAACCTACGGTATGTTTGTCATCGGTCTCCCAAAGACCCATTTTGCCCACTCCCTCTTTGCCCGACTGCCAAGCATTCATTTTGATACAGCCCTCTACGCCGTCTCTTTTCCATGGAGTGACCGCCCCCTGAAGTCTCCCGACCCCGAAAGGGTATATCCCGAATGCGCCTTGCTATAGTTGGGGCTTCCGTATTTGGGCATAAACGAAACCAAAAAAAGAAGTATTTATTTGCTTTTTACCTTTCTTTTACTTTTGCATTCATTTGGCTGAAGTGGTTTTGAAAAACTACGAAAAATGATCATAGTTTTTTGGTTTCTATTTCCGTTCTCGCCCTCTGCAGTACAAAGTACAGCGGCGATGGCGAGAACGAAAATTTCTGCTCCAAATCCGTTTGCCCCAAGGGGCTTTCTTTTGGAAACCGCCAAAACCAAGGAATTCTCGCATTCCGAGAGTCATTCCTTAACTTGGGGATTGTATTTTTTCTGACGCGGTGATAGAATGGTAGCAGAAACCAACCACCCCAAGGAGGAAACCATGGAAAAGAAAACGATTGGGAAATTCATTGCCGCCCTGCGCAAGGCAAACGGCATGACCCAAAAGGAGCTGGGTGAAAAACTGTTTGTGTCAGACAAAACGGTCAGCCGCTGGGAGAGGGACGAATGTACCCCTGAGCTGTCGCTGGTTCCTGCCATTGCAGAGATTTTTGACATCACCACCGACGAGCTGCTCCGTGGGGAACGAATTTCCCCTCGGCGCGAAATGGCAACCGGCGAAGAGACGGCAGCTAAGCAGAAAATAAAAAGCGAAAAGCAGTTCAAGCTCATGCTCCATAGCCAAAAGAAAAAATTTACCAACCTTTCTTTTTTGTCCATTGGATTGCTGGTTTTGGGGCTGATTTTGGCAACCGTTTGTAATCTTGGCTTTTTGGAAGGGATGCTGGGCTTTTGCCTTGCCTGTATGTGCTTGGTGGGCGCCGCCATCTGCCAGATTTGCTTTACCGTCACCTTCAGAGTCTTGCCCGACGAAGACGAGCAGGAACACGCCTGCCAGATCAAAAAGAGCAACACGGAAATGGTCTTTGCTTCTGTCAAAATCTTCTTTGCCATTCTGCTTGTGTTTGCCTGGTGCCTGCCACTTGCCACCCATACCGTCAGCCACAGCGGGCTGACCTTTGGCACTTGGTGCGCATACGGTACCGCCTTTGCTACGCTTGCCTTTTTGCCGGCGTTTTCCCTATATAAAATCTGGATTTTGAAAATGCTGATTGCAAGAGAAGCCGTTTCCCTTGACCCGCCTGCGGTGGAAAAAGTCCATGCCGACGGCAAATTGCTGGGAAAAATCTGGATGGTATGTATCTGCGTTTTTTTAGCCATCTTGCTTGCCACAGACATTGCCTACGCCTACGTCACCCCCTCTACCTTCACCAAGCAGGAAACCTTTGATAGCCCCGATGCGTTTGTTGTGTATATGCAAAAGGGATTTGACGATTGGTATCAGGAGGGCTTTGGCGACCTGCCCCAAGATGCCGCCCCCGACCCCGATATCTTCAAGAAATGGAATACCGTTGACGGGAAAGCGTATTACTACCGTGAAAACCTGTACGAATCCATCGTGGTGGTAAACGATAAAGGCGGCCCCTGGAAAATTGCGGTGGTCACAGAAGAGGCACACCAAACAGGGCAAACCGCTTACCGTCTGTTTGAGCTGTCTTTCCTTTGTCTCCATGCGGTCAATGCTTTGGGCTGTCTTTGCTGGTATCTTCTCGGCACCCGAAAGCATTGCCCTTCAAAAAACAAAGCCGTCACCTGATAAAAACAAAAAGAGAACGTTGCCCGAAACGTTCTCTTTTTTGCGATATGTTCTCTTTTGTGAATTGCCTTCAGAAAAAATGCGATATACGCGCTTCGCTTGTGTAGAGAAGGGAATTTATTCTTTCCTTCTTCCCGCGGCATAGGTATGCCATTTGTAATAGAGCGTCCCCAAGCCGTAGATAAACACAAAGAAAAATACAAACCAGTAAAAGGAGCCGATTTGCGGCGGCCACTCTCCCACAAAGCCAAACAGCCCCACCTCGGAATAGTAGTCCATGAAAAAGTAGGGATAGGGATCGCCTCGCCCAAAATCCACCTTGCATACGCAAAGAATACTGGCAAACACAAAATAAAGGGCAGGCGGAATCATGGATAGCCAAATATGCTTTTTCTTGATTTGCCCAATATGTTCATTCAAAAAGAAATCCGCCACCGCCAACACAGGCACCGCCACGTGGGTGAGCACCCCGGCAAAGGTCCAGATCCCTTCCTCCGCAAAAGGGGCAAGCAAGGTGCAGAACACAATGCCCGTGACCGTAATAGACACCGTAAAAATGTACTTTAGCAGGCTCATGATCTGTGTTTGTTTTTGCGTCATGTCGCCTTTACGTAGCATCACGGCAAACACAAGGGACGTGACCCCGATCCACAAATTGGACTGCTGGGTAAAATAGAGCAGCCTGGTCAGCCAATGGGAATATCCATCCCGCTTGGCAAAAATGCAGGACAGCAAAAATCCCGTTACCGCCAATAGAAATATCAAACCGTTCAAAATGATGGGCGCGTATTTCTTTGCCCACGCCCCTTGTCTGCTTTTATCCATTTTTACTGCCATTTCGCTTTCAAAAAATTCTACCCCTACAGTATAGCAAATCCCGCCTCAAATTGCAATCCCCTTCCGTAGAGTTTAGCCACGGAAAAACACTCACGCTCAAAAAATTAACTGTCGGTGAAACCGCCTTCCTTATTTACCGCCGGATTATTGCTCTGCAGCAAACAAGGATGCCACACCGCACATCACCCCCAACGCGGCAGAGGCGATAGACGCCACCTCGGGAAGGTCACTGCTTTGCCCGATGGGCGCAATAGAGAGCCAAATGCTAAGCAGTAGCAACACAACGGCCAGTATTTGTAATCTTTTCATTTTGAACACTCCTTTGATACATTCAAGTACATGGTGACTGTTTCGGTTGACCGCACAGGTTATCACAAATGCGACACCAATTCCCGCCATCACCCATTTAATGGCGTTTTCGCAAAAATCAAGAAACGCCCCTCCCACAAACACGCTGATCAGATACACACCCAAAGCCGCCAGCGTTACCGCGGCGGTCACCAGGATCACCTTCGTGTTGGTTTTTGCGATACTTGCGTCCTTTTCAATTTTTCGCTTCAGGTTCTGGTCGTCCTTTAACCATTCATCCACGCTGACTTGATACAGCTCACTTAATTTGATGATGCTGATGATATCGGGCAGGGATTTTCCGTTTTCCCAGTTGGATACGGTTTGCCTGGAAACCATAATGCGCTCAGCAATCTGCTCCTGCGTAAACCCCGCCTTCTCTCTGGCATCCTTTAATTTCTTTTCCATTTCCATCTATATTGCCTCCTTTGCATATAGGATAGCAAACCTATCATGATTTGTCTATCAAAATGCGTTGACAATTCTTTTTCCTGCTGTCAAAAACCTTTTGCAACTCCAAAAGCCATTGCCACACAAGATGATTATAGCAAAAAAATACCTACTCTGCAATCCTTGCCCTTGGCATTGTGTTGAAATGCAAAACTGTTGTCTGTGGTGCTTGAGTATGGTTTTTGCATCGCCCTCCTCCGGGAGGAGGGGCAGGGGAGGAGCCTGCGGCAGGCCAAATGACGAAGGTGCTACGGCTGCTTTGCATTGTTTTGACAGTGCGAACCTTGTTCGCACATGGGTGCTTGATTTCCTTACGGGACACCAAAGGAAAGAAGCAGGTATCTCGAATGAGATACCTGCTTCTTTGGTGACCCATTCGGGGGCTAAATCGAACCCTTGAAATGCTCGATAAATTGGAATTTGTTTAATAATCAATCACTACAATGACTTTGTGACAACTTTCACATTTATAAGCAGTAGACCCCGAAGCAAATAGTTTCAAATCATCTTTGCGTTTGAGAATTGTAAATTTATCTTCGTTTTTGCTCCACAATGCTCTTTGACCATAAAAATAACCTAATTCCATCTCTCTACCACATTTAGGACATTTCATTCTTGAGAACCCCCTCTAAATTCTTATTTATCAGTGAGTAAATTATACCATATTTTTCATTCAAAGTCAACCTATTGGCACCGAGGCATGTGCCCCGCTTGATACAAGTCAGCGTCGCTTTGCGAATAGAAAAAGCAAGGCTTTATTTGCCTTGCTTTAGCTTGTTTTCTATGGTGATACACGATGCGGTGAGTATCCTCTTAATTCTTCCGCAAAGATTTCGATGAGACTTAAACGTTTCTTCATCAATTTCGCCAGAAGCAAAAATGAGCTTTAGCCAAGATTCTGTTTCCACACACTCTTTCCTTGCAATTTCAAATTTGGAATGCATATCTGCAAGGCTTTGAGGATATTGTGCCTCTGTGATATTTGCAAAAACGCTTGACGAGGATTTTTTGATTTGAAAAACGGTATTGGAATCAATCTTATATGCAGCGCAGAGCTTCACGATTTTAATTGCTAATTCCTCACCATATTCCAAAAGCAAATTTTCTTTGCCATAGTTGTTCCTCCTGCTTCGTATTCAATCACGGCGAAGCCGTGTATGAAATCACTCGCGAAAGCGAGCATAAATCAATGCGCAGCATTGCATGGAATCCGCAACTTGTTGCGGCATGGAATTGACACAAAGTGTCGCATGGAATCTCGCCTGTGGCGAGCATGGCATCAAGACGGAAGGGGAAGGGAAGATACACGGCAAGCCGTGATGCCATACGCCCGATGGGCAATTCCATACAATTCGCAAAGCGAATTGATGCCATACCAAGC
>JAZOBX010000095.1:0-5420 GCA_045596205.1 Eubacteriales bacterium
TGCCTGCGGCAACGAGAGTCGATTGCGCCGCAAATGAACTTTCTCTCGCGTTGCCAAAAGGCAACGCATATCGAGCGCGAAGCGCCATATCGAGTCGAAGACATATCGCGCGGCGCGTCAGCGGCGCATATCGACGTCGAGTCGCCGTGTGTCTCACACGGCGGACTCGACCTGTCTCATTTGCGCAAAAGGATCCACATCTGCCACAACCACGGGCTTCAGACAGAAGCTAAAATCAAACGCTTCTTCCTTGAACTGGTGTTCTTCCGCAAGGCCCGGGCCGCAGGAGTTGGAGCCGATGCCTGCTTGCTTATAGTCAATAATGACGGTGGTTTCCGCCTCGGGCATCAGTTCATAGTGGTGGCCCGCGGCGGTCAGTTGCTCGGGAGAGTAGCGGGAGGCGTTAAGAGAGAAGCTTTCGCCCCAAACCAAGAGTCCCTGTCCCGAAAGATGGCTGATAGCGGCAAAGCGGCAACCCATGTGAGAGCCGTGCTCCTGGGGACGGACGTAGGGCTCGTACTGGGCGGATACGGTGGTGGTAAAGTCTCCCAGGTGGGCGGCTTGGTGCATATCGCTATACGCCGCCTCGGGGCCGTAGCCGAAGTAGCGGAGGTTTTCCGTGCCTTCGGGCATCTTGAACAGATAGCCAAAGCGAGGGAGCCAGCTGTCGGTCTGGCGCACGTTGGCATGGGTGTCAATATGCAGTACACCGTCGGAGGTGATACGGTAGGTCACCTGCATGGACACGAGAGGAAAGCGAGCAGGCGCGCCAAGGGATTGCTCTACGGTAAGGGTTACCCCGTCTTTGGACAGATCCGCCACGGTAAGCCCATGGGAGAATAGCTGCATTTTGTGGAAGTTCTCTCTATACCATTTGGATTTTACGTTGCGGTCGTTGTCGGTGGGCGCGCGCCAGACCGTAGGCAAAACGGGGGTGGTGATCTGGTTGCCGCCGCCAAGGGAAATGCCGCTGATCTGCCCCGATGTGCGGTCAAAAACGTAGGTCACGTCTCCGCAGGAGACGGTAACGGTGGCTTCATTTTGGTCCACGCGGAGCAGGGGACGGAAAGCAGGCTCTGCTTCTACCGCCCGCTCTTCCAATATCATCTGGCTGTGGTATACTTCATGTCCCGCCATGGCCCAAGGGGTGGTCTCGCGGGTCACAAAGGACAGGTTGAGGGTACGAATACCCACGCTGTCATCCTCTTCAAAGAGGGTCAGGGTCATGTCGCGCTGGGGCGCAAGGGCAAGAATTTCAATTCTGCCTCTCTTGACTTCCTTGCCGTCTGCCTCTACCCACCAAACCAGAGACAAATCCGACAAATCCTTAAAATATCTGAGAGATTTCAGAATAATTTGTCCTTCTTTTTCTCCCGCCTTGGCATAGACGGGGGTGTAGACCTGCTTCAGTTCTTTGAGGCCTGCATGGGGTCTGCGGTCGGGATAGACCAAGCCGTCCACGCAGAAGTTGCCGTCGTGGGGGTATTCTCCAAAGTCACCGCCGTAGGTGAAGTGGGGATGGGCAAAGCGGTCAGGTCCGATGGCAACGGAATGGTCGGTCCATTCCCAAACGCAACCGCCCATCAGTTGATCGTTTTCGTAAATGAGACGCCAGTAGGCCTCCAGGTCCCCGGGGCCGTTGCCCATAGCGTGGCAGTATTCGCACAGAAAAATGGGACGGGTGAAGCGGGGGTCGTCCAAACGCTCCGTTAAATAGGGAATGGAAGCGTACATATAGCTTTCCACGTCCAGATAATCGCAGTTTTTCGCACCTTCAACGCCTTTGAGCATGCGGTCTCTGGCGCGAGCGGATTCGTCTTCGGCGTGAACCAAGCGAGAAGGGTCGCGTCTTTTGAAAAATTCAATTTGCTTTTTATGGTTGATCCCCTCGTCGCTCTCGTTGCCTACGCTCCACATAAAAATGGAGGGATGGTTTTTATCTCTCTCCAGCATACGCTCGGAGCGGTCCAGATAGGCGTGCTCCCAGATGGGATCGTTGGTGGTTCTGCCCCAATTTCCTGCGTGGAGAAAGCCGTGGGTCTCCAGGTCCGTTTCATCCACCACGAAAAAGCCCAGCTCGTCGCACAGCTCCGGCAGGCGAGGATCGTTGGGATAGTGGCTGGTGCGGATGGTGTTGATATTGTATTGCTTCATCAAAAGCAAATCTTTTAACATATGGTCATAGGGGGTGGCGTGGCCCAGTTGGGGATGGCTATCGTGGCGGTTGACACCCTTCGCCTTCCATTTCTGCCCGTTGATATAGAGCACCTTGCCCTCGATGTCAATTCTGCGGAAGCCGATGGATTGGCGGAAATGCTCTTTTCCTGCCACCAGCTCCAAGCGGTACAGATGGGGCGTTTCCGCACTCCAGAGCAGGGGCGCGTCAATGTGAGGCAAAATAACCTCGCTTTGGTCTGCCACCTCCTCTTCGCCCGAGCCAAGCAAGTTACCGTCGGGTGCATAAAGCTCCCATTTGAGCGTCAGAGGAGCGGACACCGACACCTCAAAAACAGGGTCGGCAGAGGTCAGGTCTTTGGCAGTATTATCATGGATAAACAGGTCGGTAATATGGGCAGATTCGCGGGAAAGGAGATAAACCTCCCTGAAAATACCCGAAAAACGCCACATATCCTGGTCTTCCAGGTAAGAGCCGTCACACCATTTGAACACCAGCACCTTCAGGGTGTTTTTGCCCTCGTGAAGATAGGGAGACACCTTGACCTCACTCGTCATGTGGCTCACTTGGCTATAGGCGGCAAATTGGTCGTTGACCCACAGATAAAAGCAGCTGTCCACCCCTTCGAATACCAAACGCAGGTCTTTTTGCAGTTCTTCTTCGGAAAGATACATATCTCTCATATAGAGCCCGCAGGGGTTGTCCAGCGGTACGTGGGGAGGGTTCACGGGGAAGGGATAGTTGACGTTGGTATACTGGGGAATATCGTAGCCTCTGTCTGTTTCCATCTGCCAGTTCATGGGAACGGTGATCTGCTCCATTCCGCTTTCGTCAAAGTCGGGGGAAAGGAAGTTTGGCAGTTCTTTTACGCTATGGCAAAACCGAAAATGCCAACTGCCCACAAGGGAGCGGAAGAAATGGCTTTCGCCTCTGCGGTTTTTCCGCGCGGCAGCCATGGAATGGTAGGGGATCAGATAGGCGGCAGGCGCCTCGCATCCCACGTGGAGATGCTCCAAAGATTTGTGGTAATCAGGTATAGAAAACGGCATTTTGCTATCTCCTTTTCTTTTTTTGATGGTATGTGTTTACAGGTTTGTACTGTGGAGTGTGACCTCTCCCGCACAGAGAATACGCTCTTCACCTTTCGCTTCCACCAGCAGGCTTCCGTCGTCCAGTATGCCGATGGCTTTGGCGTCATAGCTTTCACTTGGGGTGTGGACGGTTACGGTTTTTCCCACCGTCACCGAGCGCAAGCGGTATTCTTTGATGGGGAAGGGGGCGTTTTCGGCAAAGCCCTCTGCCAGCTCTTTTATCAGCGCCTCCGCCATATCGGAATGGGCAACGGGCGCGCCTTCTTTTTGGAGCGAGGTGGCAATCTGTTCCAGTTCTTTTGGAAGAGGATTGGATAGGTTGATGCCAATCCCTACCACCGCCGCCACGGGCAGGGGAGAGACACCGTCGTAGACACCCTCCACCAGAATCCCACAGCACTTTTTGCCTTGGATGTGCAAGTCGTTAACCCACTTAATGCCCACCGACAAATCCGTCAGGCCTTCAATGGCGCGGGCGGTGGCAACTGCGGCGGTAAGAGTGAGCTTTACGGGGTCGGCTTTGTGCTGATTTCTGACAAGAAAGGAAAGATACAGCCCCCCTCGCTTGGAGGAAAATACTCTCCCCAGTCTCCCTCTGCCTTTTGTTTGGGATAGGGCAATGACCACTGTGCCGTGAGGCGCGCCCGAAAGGGCAAGGGCCTTGGCGTCGTCGTTGGTAGAGGCGGTTTTGCGGTGTATAATGACTTTCCCTTTTGTCTGCTCTGCGAGCTTTTGGGTAAGGGAAGAAAGGCTTGTCATGGGCGTTTCCTTTCTTTTTAGGTTGTCTTTATTGTAGCACGGATAAGGGCAAAAGACAATATCATTTATTACCTATTTTTCCCTTAGGCTTTTGTTTTTGTTGACAAATATTAAAAAAAGGGCTATAATCAAAGCAGAATTATCATCCCTTGCATACAGAGGTTTGACCATGACGAAAGCAACCGCAGAGTATAAAAAAGAAATGCCCACCATCCGTGGGCTGTATCGGTCGGGCATCGGGCCTTCCAGCTCCCATACCATCGGGCCCGAACGCATTTGCCTGGCGTTCAGAGACGCCTATCCTAACGCCACCCACTTTCGGGCGGTGCTGTTTGGTTCTCTGGCGCAAACGGGTGTAGGACACGGCACCGACCGCGTCATCCAAAAGGTTCTCTCTCCCAAAGAGGTGGAGATTATTTTTGACACGGACACCGCCGACCTGCCCCACCCCAACACCATGGACCTTTACGCCTACGAGGGTGAGGTACTGCTGGGCAAAAGCAGAGGACTCAGCATTGGGGGCGGCGAGATCCGCATGGAAGGCTTTTCCTTTCCCGAGGAGCAGGTAGCCTATCCCCACCGCAGCTTCTCCGCCATTTCCGCTTACTGTAAAGAAAAGGGCATCCGCCTTTGGGAGTATGTGGAGGAGGTAGAAGGGGAAGGCATCGGGGCGTTTCTTCTTGACGTTTGGCATACCATGAAGCAAGCCGTAAAAGCAGGGCTTTCTGCAGAAGGTATTTTACCCGGTGGCCTTGGCGTCCAGCGGAAAGCCAGACATCTCATTTCCCAGAATCCCCAAAACGAAAATCCCCAAACCCGAGAGATTCGCCAGGTATGCGCCTATGCCTTTGCGGTAGGCGAAGAAAACGCAGGGGGCGGACGCATCGTCACCGCGCCCACCTGCGGCGCGGCAGGGGTGCTTCCTGCGGTGCTGTATCATAAGTGGCAAAACGGCGCCACCGAAGAAGAGATTTGCCACGCCCTTGCCACCGCTTCCGTGGTGGGCAACCTGACCAAAACCAACGCCTCCGTCAGCGGCGCAGAATGCGGATGCCAGGCGGAAATCGGCACCGCCTGCTCTATGGCCGCCGCCGCTTTGGCAGAACTGGGCCACATGAGCATCGACCAGATTGAATACGCCGCGGAGATCGCCTTTGAGCATCAGCTGGGGCTGACCTGCGACCCCATTTGCGGCTTGGTGCAGATCCCCTGCATTGAGCGCAACGCCGTTGCCGCCATGCGCGCCATCAACGCCGTCTGCCTGGCAGAATTTCTCACCGACAGCCGAAAGATTTCCCTTGACCTGGTGATCCGCACCATGTACGAAACAGGCAAGGACCTCCACGGCAAATACCGCGAAACTGCCAAGGGCGGCTTGGCAGAGCTTTACGGGA
>JAZOBX010000096.1:0-5932 GCA_045596205.1 Eubacteriales bacterium
GCCAACAGAGAGTCTGTTTTATTGGATGCGGCAAGGGAATTTTTTGTCACCGTCCTGCTCAAAGGCCACCCCACTCTCATTGCCACCAAAGACGGCGCCCTCTGGGAAAATCCCACAGGCTCCTCAGGCCTTTCCAAGGCAGGCAGCGGCGACGTACTCTCAGGCCTGGTTGGCGGGTTTCTCGCCCAAGGGCTATCCCCCATCCATGCCGCCGCCCTTGGCGCGTATCTCCACGGCAAAGCAGGAGACACCTTGGAGCAAACCCTCTCTCCCTGGGGCGTCACCCCCTCTGACCTCCCCTTGCAAATTGCAAAACTGCTGGCAAATATTCACCCACAGTCTTGATGTACGAAAGGAAAAGCAACATGAAACCGATTTTTTGTATTGACGTCACCTTGGATAAGGATAATGAATGTAGAAACGGTGATGAATTTCTTCGGAAAAGCATATCTAAAGAGGATGCACAGCGCTTCACCGATTCATTTGCGTCTGTTACAGACACCATTGAAAAAACCAAACTCCCCGTGCTATTTCGTATTTTGAAATGGGTGCTTGGCTTTTATGCTTTGATCGTTGCTTTGGTGATTGTCAAAACGCTTGACACTCTTTCTTTAGCGGAAATGTACAGTAAGGCTAAGTTTTTTATGCTTAGCGGCGTGGTCAGCGGCATTTTATGGCTTGTGATCTTTCTTGTGGGGCGTACCAAAGAAAAAATTGTGTTGCAAGAAGAACAGATAGATGAAAAGCTGGAAAAAATGCAGGAGCACGTTGATGAACTGTATGCGTCTTTGGGTGTGCCAAGCGATGCTCTCTCTGTTGATATTCTGATGTTTTCCTACAAAGTCAAAGACGGAGAGATTCATCCTGTTTCCGGCGTCATAGACACCACACCCTATTTTAACGCCGATATGCGTATGTACCTTGAAAACGGAATGCTTTGCCTGGCAGACCTGGAAGAAGTACACGCCTTTCCCTTGGACCAACTCACCGCCATTCATACCATGAGCAAACGTATCAGCGTTGACTCATGGAACAAAGACGAAAGCATCACAAGCGAGGCGTATAAGCCTTATAAGCTTTCGGAAGACAAATACGGCGCAGTCCATTTCAAAACCTATCATATTTTGGAGATGGTACACGAAGGCGAAACCTTCGGTCTCTATTTCCCCTGCTATGAGCTGCCTGCTTTTGAACGCTTGACAGGACTTAAGGCAGAAACAGAAGAAGACTAACACCAAAAAATGTCACCGTTTTCCCATCATGTACCCCAAAAAAGCCGACACAATGACTTTTGTGTCGGCTTTTTTGCTTTTATTTGTATTCGTCCATTAAAGCAAACAGGGCCTCTGCCGCCTGTCCGCGGGTAAGGGAAGAAGTGGCGTTGATCTCTCCGTTTTGCGAGTGAGAGAATACACCCATTTGGTACAGCGCCGCCAATTCATTTTTCGCCCATGCGGGAGTGGTGTCTGCGTCCGTCCAGTTCACGCTTACGGCAGAGGGCGACAGCCCCAGCATTCTGGCAAGCACCACCGCCGCCTCGCCTCTTGTGATACTGTCTTTGGGGCAAAAGACCAATTCCTTGCCCGAAAACTCGCCCACGATATAGCCGTAGCGCTGGGCGGTGGCAAGGTAGGATTTGTTGGCTTGACTGATGTCTTTGTCATCGTCAAAGAAGGTGGTTTTCGCATCGGCTTTCGGTGCAATGCCCAGCGCCTTCATGGCCATCACCACAAATTCTTCTTTGGATACCGCCTTGTCTGGCTCAAAAAAGTAACCGTCGCCTTCGATTTTTCCCTGCATGATCTTCTCTGCTTCCATCACCATTGCCGCGTTGGTGGCGCTGTGGCTTTGCATATCGTCATAGGTAATGTCGATGACACGGCGGCTCACACGAATGCTGACCTCGGTTGGATCGGAATAGTTGCCGTAGCTGTCTCTTGCCACGTAGGTGAAACGGTCAGTGCCTCTGAAACCGCTTTTAGGGGTATATTTGAAATCTCCCAGGCTTTCGCTCAGCACTTCCAAACTACCTTTTTTAGGATAAGACACCACCATGTAGGTGATATCATCGTTTTCGGGGTCGCTCCCCACCATTGTGCCAAACACAGTCACGTTCTTTTGGGTCCATACGTGGAGAGAAGCGTCTTTCACGCCGCTGGTGGTGGGCGCCTTGTTGCATTTGTCCGTAAAGCGCAGTTTGCAAACCACTGTCGCGCCGCCGCAAAGCTTGTCGCAGGTAAAGGAAAAGCTGGCTTCCTTGACCTGGTCGTTCGCAGGGGTAAATACCAGATTTTCAATGTTTTCTCTTGTGATCACTTGCCCCTCTTTGACTTCCGTGCCGCCCAGCTTCAGCACCCCCAACTCCCGCTGGGGCAGGGAACGGATGGTCAGCTTGTCAAAGCCCGTTACCGTCAGAGCCTGCTTGATGTCTGCATCGTTAAAGGTAATGTCCTGCCCGTAAATTCCGCTTTTGATCAGCTCAATGCCGTTTGCAAGACAGCTGGTGGCGTAACTCAGCCGAAACGCCATGCTTGACACCGTAAACGTTCCAAGCAAAACGGAAAGAAGCAAAAGCGCTAACACAACTTTTTTCATATTTTTTTGTCCTTTCAAAAATAAATGGTGTTTTCATTTTTTCCCAAAGCAGGAGAAATATGCAGAATTTGCCCCAAAACACGGAAAAACAGCCTATTTTTTGAAAAAATGCGAAAAAAACAAAAAAAGCATTGATTTGTTCAAAAATCTTGTGTATAATTGAAGGGATAACAGAATTTTGGAAAGGAAAACGACTATGAACTTTTTGCTTGAAGGCGAAGCCCCCCAGGGCGGTTGGATCGGCACCGTGATCATGCTGGTTGCCTTTGGTCTGATTTTCTACTTCCTTCTGATTCGTCCTCAGAAGAAGCAGGAGAAAGCGGCCAACGATATGCGCAACAATCTCCACGTCGGTGATGAAATCACCACCATCGGCGGCGTGATCGGTCAGATCGTTTCTATCAAAGAAGAAACCATCACCATCGAAACCAGTAAAGATCGCACCAAGATCCGTTTCCTTCGCTCTGCCGTCCGCTCTGTGGACGTAAAAGCCGAGGACGCGCAATAATGCCAACTACCTGCCAAACCCTTTTGTTGGCAGGTAGTTTTCATTTTATGAACGGATCTCTTTACCCAAAAGGAGAAATGTATGATACTGCATCAAAGAACACCCGACTTTTCCAATTTGGCGGCGGTGCTGGAAAGAAAAGTCCCTGCCCGTCCTACCATGTTTGAGTTCTTTATGAACGGTAGACTCTACGATAAACTGCTTTCCGATTACCCACATGCCAAGGAACAGAACAATTATTGGCGTCTTACCCATGCTTTTGCCAAAGCGGGCTATGATTACGTCACCGTCCGCGCAGGGGACTTTTCCTTTCCTCTCGCCCCGCAAAAGAAAGAGCAAACGATCTCCCTCAACGATGCCACCGTCAAAGATAAAGCTGACTTTGACCGCTATCGCAAGGCATTCCTTTCGCCAAAAGCCTTTGATCTGTCTTTGTATGAAGAAATGAAAGAGTATCTGCCTTTCGGTATGAAGGTGATCACCTACGGTCCCGGGGGCGTGCTGGAAAACGTCATTTCTCTTGTCGGATATGAAAACCTTTGTATGCTTCTTTACGATGACGAGCAATTCGTCCACGATCTGTTTGCGTTCGTGGGAGAAAACCTTCTTGCCTATTATGCAATGGCCATCGACCGTGACTTCGTGGGGGCGGTCATTTCCAACGATGACTGGGGCTTTAACACCCAGACCATGCTTTCTCCCGAACAGATGAGAAAATATGTATTCCCTTGGCACAAGAAAATCGTGGAGCTGATTCACGCAAAAGGAAAGTACGCCATCCTCCATTCCTGCGGCAAATACGATGCGATCATCGACGATGTCGTTTATTTCATGAAGTACGATGCCCGTCATTCCTATGAAGACAACATCACCCCTATCGAGCAAGCCTACGAAGACCTGCAAGGCAAAATTGCCGTTCTTGGCGGCATTGATATGACCTTCCTTTCCACAGCAACTCCCGAAGAAGTCTACGCCCGCGCCAAAAAATTGCTGCAGCAGACCGCTTCCCGCGGAGGCTTCGCTCTTGGTAGTGGCAACAGTATCCCCTCTTATGTCCCCGACGAAAATTATTTTGCCATGACCCGCGCCGCTCTGAAAATCAACTGATCTTGGCGGGGGTTTTAACAAAGATTTCCCAATTTGCATATATTTGCTAACAAAAAAGCCGTGAATTTCACGGCTTTTTTGTTTTTATTTGATATATTCAATCACCATTTTCAGTCCGCTATACGTACCCGCATCCTTGCCGCAAATACCTAAAACGGAATCGTCGTTCGATAAGATCACCGTGCGGGCAGAAACGTAATAGCTCATCAGATCACTCAGCGAAGCTTCAAACACAAGAGAATGACTTCCCGTGACTCCGGGTGCCATGTTGCTGTGATAATAAGACGCCATTTCTATAAAATTGCTACCTGAGGTGTCGCTGGCAAACCCGATTTGGACTTTCAGGTCAGCAGGGTCGGCATCATCATTGCCTTCATACGCAAAGGGCACGCTGTAGGTGTAATAATAGGTGACCCTCACCCGATATCCTGCTTCTATATAGGCTTGGATTTTGTCTTGGCTAACACCCATACTGTTGATTTTACCCGTTTCTTCTCCCTTGATATTAGAGGTCACGCCTGTATAACCGGCAAACTCGGAAATGTCTGTTTGCGTATTCCATTTGGCGTATAGGGTCACGTTTTCTGCCTTCTGGCGTACCGTATCGTTTGTGGCAGGTTGGGTGAGACCCTCGTCAAAATACCAACCGCCAAAATCAAAATATGCCAGCTGGGGAGTGGAAAGAGTAACCCCTGCCAAAGTGTAGGTCACAGTGGGTGCGGTGGCGAAAGTACCGCCGTTTGGAACGTAGGTAATGGTGTAGGTTTCAGGCGTATCCAGAATGGTTCCGCTGGACAGCACAGAGGTGTCAAACCTGAGACAGCCCTTGTTTTGCTCGCTAACCTCAAAACCCGCCGCTTCGCTTATTTCCCAGTTAAACACAAGGCTGGACGGGACAATTGCCAGGTCATAGGTCACAGAAACGGTATTGGTCTGGCTGTTGTATACGGTAAAGGCGTAGAAATCGCAATCGCCAAACAGGGAAATCCTAAGGAACTTTTCCTGGCTGAAAATGCCCGTTTTATAGCTTAAATGCATATTGCTGATTCTTTTGGACTCTACAAATTCCCGCGCCGTTTCATAGCTGTCCGCAAAGGCGTAGGGAGGAATGGTGTCAATATCACTCTTCAGCGCTTCGCTGATATTGTATCGGCGGTCAACGGTCGGGTTGGAAGAAACCGTTGCTAAGCCCACCGTGCCGTTTGCAGCGGTATAGGTAATTGTTTTTTCAATATCGTTTGAGATCACACGGGAAATTGCCAGACTTTTGGAAGCGGCAAAACCGGACTGGCTGAAATCGTCTTTTTTATATACCAGCCGCTCCGTTTTTCCTTTTTCATGCTCCAACTCTTCGGAAGAGGCAAAGGGCACGTTTGACACTCTGCCCAGATAATACACACTCACCTTTTGCCCCTCATGCTCGTATGTAAACTGGAACTGCGAGGTATCCATTTTGGTATGTAAACGGTAACGGTTGTCGTCGTTGATTTCCTTGCTCAATTTGTGCGCGCCGCAGGAAGTCAGAAAACAGCAGAGCATGGTACAAAGACACAAAAGCAAAGCCACTTTTCGCATAAAAACACCTTCTTTATTTCGGATATTAGAACTATCTACCATTCATTATAGTATGCTAAGGGCGAAAAGTCAAGAATTTTTAGCTTTGTGTTCGCTTCCTACCTACTGCGTATCAGTTTTTGATATGTAGAGACCGTAAAAGCGGTG
>JAZOBX010000097.1:0-4116 GCA_045596205.1 Eubacteriales bacterium
CGAAAAAACCATGCCATTTGCCCAAAAGGTGATTTGGGGACGCGGATACAAAAATGAGTGGCATTTTGCCACTCATTTTTGTATTTTAGTGGATTATTTTTGAAAATAGAAGGGGGTTTTTGCTGTTTTTCTCATTTTTGGAGAAAAATAAACATAAAAAACGCCGTTTAGTGTGTCATATAACGCGCCACTTCCAAGGGAATTTCGTTTTTCATAGGCTCGCCTTTAAAGAACGAAATCACGTCGTCCAGCAGGCGGTTGGTCACGTAGTCGCGTCTGTCATAGGTGGGTCCGCATTGGTGGGGGAACAAAATGGCGTTTTTGCAACCGATCAGCGGATGGTCTGCGGGCAGGGGCTCCTGGTCGTACACGTCAAGCAGAGCGGTAAAGCGTTCTTCATGAAGGGCTTCTACCAGCGCTTCTTCGTCAATCACCGCACCGCGGGAGGTGTTGATAAACAGCGCGCCGTCTTTGAGCAAATCGTAGTGGTGTTTACCTATCATGCGGTAGGTCTGGGGTGTGCGGGCGGTATGAATGGAAACGATGTCGCATTCCGAGAAGATCTCGTCAAGGGAAGCGTAGGTAATGCCTGTTTTGGCGGCGTATTCGGGGTTAGGTCTTGTGGAGTACGCCATAATTTTGCAACGGAATTTACTGAGATGGTCAATGACCAATCGGGAAATGGCGCCAACGGATACGATACCTACTTTTTTATCTAAAAGGCCTTGGGTTTTGGTTTCCTGCCATCTGCCCTGCTTCAGCTCGCTGGTGTAAAAGCCCATGTTACGGAGGGCAAAGAGCATATACGCCACAACCCCTTCTGCCACGGATTCGGCATAGTATTGGTTACCCGACAGCACGGGAATGCCCGCTTCAAAAACGTCTTCCGCAATGATACCGCCAACGGTACCGCCTGTGTGGGCAATGAGTTTCACGTCTCCCAGATCAGCTCTGTGAATGGTGGGTTGCCCCCAGCCTGTAAACAATACGTCCACGCCTTGCAGTTTTTCCCGCAGGGCATCCCCGGAAAGAGGATGGGTGGGGCCGTATTCTACCTCCGCCATGCTTTCCAGACGCTTGACGGTTTCGGGGCAAAAGAAGCTATCGCGGATAAACGTGCCTACGTTGACAAAAATTTTCATACTCGTCTCCTGTTTTTTCGGTCTTGGACCGCATTATGTTGATGTAAATTAAAGATTTTCCATGTAACGGCGGTAGGTGGAAAGCAGCACGTCGGGGTCGTCACACACGCCCTTCAGCTCCTCTCTCCAAGCGGATTCCCATTCCAGAGAGCAGTACCCGTCAAAGCCCGCCTTCTCCAGCTCTGCCAAAATTTCCTTCACGGGCATCTCGCCCTCTCCAAGGGGGGTATAATACCAGTCGTGCATTGCGGGATCGGGGTTGGGCTTCGCATCCTTGATATGCACGTGGCGAATATATTTCCCGATATAGGCCATGGTTTCTGCAGGACTTTCTCCGTCTTCAATGGGATGGAGAATATCCCAGATCACGCCAAAGCGGGGGTGGTTGACTTTTTCTATCAAAGGCAGAATGCTTCTGCCTGTGGCATATTCGTTATGGGTTTCCAGCCAGATTTCCGGCCCCACCTCGCAAAGTTCTGCCAATGCCTTTACCACGCCTTCGCGGTCAATCTCACGTCGGGGATCGTCATGACGGCGGGTAAAGTTGCCGATAAACACGCGCATAGCGGGAATGCCTGCCGCCTCCAGAGACAAAAGCAGCGCCTTTGCCTGTTTGATCTGTTCTTCGTTATACCCAAAGAGGCAAACGCTGGAGCCTGCGTTGGAATAGACAAGGCCCTCTCCCGTGGGAATCTCCTTCCCCGGTTGCAAACGGAGCTCCGCCACCATGCCGTGGGCATGGCAAAGGTCCGCCAGCTCTTTTGCGGTGTAATTGGGCACGGGCAAAGTAGAAAAAGCGAGTTTCATAGGCGCCTCCCATATTCTTTTTGTGTCACTTTAAAAAGCGAGGATTTTCCTCACTCCCATTATACCGCAATCTCCCGAAATGTCAAGACAAAACGTCTAATTCCACCAAAAGTTTCCCACAAAAAGTCCCAAAGGCGCAGTTGACATTTTGGTAAGAATAAGGTAAAATAGAAGGAGAAAGAAAAAGGAGAAGGGAAAGCGATGGCAAGTATCATTCTGGCGCTGGTGGCTGTGGTGCTGTTTTTGGTGGCAAACAGCCTGTCCTTTTTCCCAAATGATCCTTTGCTTGACGGTATACTGACTGCCGTTTTCGCTGTCATACTTCCCTTTCTGCTCACCAAGCTACCGATGGCGAATCTGTCAAGCCCCGCCACAAAACGCCCCCAAAAGCATCATTTTTCTCTGCTTTGGCTTTTGCCGCTATTTGTGGGAATCACCTACAGTTTATCCCTGTTTTTCGGGTGGATTGGCTCGTTTTTTGGGATAATTCTCCCCACCTATGTGGGAAATCTTCCCATTTTGCTGTTTTGCCACGCCCTACTTCCTGCCGTCGCGGAGGAATGTTGCTTCCGCCATACGGTGCCCTCTCTTTTATCCCCTCTCGGGAAAAAGGCAAGCCTTTTTGGTTCTGCCATTCTCTTTGCCATCGCCCATATTTCCCCTGTGATGATGGCGTATGCCTTTGTGGCGGGACTCTGCCTGGGGCTCTTGCGTGAATATACCAAATCCCCTCTCATACCCATGCTGTTTCACTTTGCCAACAACGCCTTTTGTCTTTTGCTCATGCAAGCGGACATTTCCCCTGTTTTGGTTTGCGCTTTGACCTTGACGGTGGGCATTTTGTGCGGACTGGTATTTTACCGTAAAGAAACAGAAACGGCGCTATCCCTGCTGTCTCCCCTTGGCTTTGGGGCAAAAGAAAAGGAGCAAACAGATGACTGACAGAGACTATATGGAGCAATGCATTGCCCTTGCCAGAGAAGCGGAGCAGCTGGACGAAGTCCCCGTTGGGGCGTTGGTGGTCTGCCGCGGGCAAATCGTAGGCAAAGGGTTTAACCGCAGAGAAACCCACCGCTGTGCCACCCACCACGCAGAAATCTTAGCCATTGAAGAGGCCTGCCGCGAGATGGGCGGTTGGCGGCTCCCCGACAGCACCCTCTACGTGACCATGGAGCCCTGCCCCATGTGCGCAGGCGCCATTATCAACGCCCGTGTGGGGCGTGTGGTATGGGGCGCAGACGATCTGCGGTTTGGCGCCTTTGGGTCGCTGCTGAATTTAGCAGAGTTTCCCTTAAACCACAAACCCCAGCTGCAAGGCGGTGTGATGGCGGAAGAATGCCGCGCCTTGCTGCAAAGCTATTTCAAAGCCAAGCGACAGAAAAAAGAATAAATAAAAAGGACACAGATATGGAGAAAAAAGCATTTTTGGAATGCGGTAAAATCACCGCCACCCACGGCGTCCGCGGAGGATGTAAGGTGGAATGCTGGTGCGACAGCCCAAAGGTTCTTTGCGGACTAAAAACCGTATACAGAGAAACCCCCAAGGGAATGCAGGAAATGAAGGTGGTATCCGCCTCGGTGTATCGGGATATGGCACTGATGATTTTTGAAGGCTACGGCTCACCCGAAGCCATTATGCCCCTGAAAGGCACAGTGCTTTACGCCAAGCGCGAGGACATTCCCCTGCCCGAGGGCGCTATTCTTCTGGCAGACATGATGGGGCTTCCCATTATTGATATTGACAGCGGCAAGATCTACGGCATTCTGAAGGACGTAAATTTCGCCCCTGCCTCCCCTATCTACACCATCAAAACCGTGAGGGGCGGCGAGGTGCTGTTCCCTGCCGTACCTGAATTTGTAAAGGAGATTGATGGAGAGCGAGGCATTTTCATTCGCCCCATCCCCGGTTTTTTCGATGAGGTTTGATATTTTAACCCTGTTTCCCGAAATGGTGGACACCGTCCTTTCCACTTCCATTATCGGTCGCGCTCAAAAGGCGGGGCTGATTGAGGTTTGTTGCCACCAGATCAGAGACTATTCCCAAGACAAGCACCGCAAAACCGACGATACGCCCTACGGCGGCGGCACGGGGCTTGTGATGACCCCCCAACCCCTCTCCGACTGCATTGAGGACGTGCTGTCAAAAAGCCAAACCCAAGTCGGAGGC
>JAZOBX010000098.1:0-13207 GCA_045596205.1 Eubacteriales bacterium
CTTGGCCTCCCCGACTTCCTATTCCCAAATGATGACCTTTACCATGAAGGGAGTGGGCGAAAACGGTGAAGATATCACCGAAACCATGTCTCTTATGGACTGGCTACTCTGTCTGGGTGGCGATGCAAATGCAAAGTATGATTGGAGCAGCAATGCATTGTCTGAAGAGCAGAGATTGCCTTTGATTGTCAGACTGGAAGAGGAAGTGCTGAAAACCTATTACACCATTCCTTTATACAATGCATATTCCACTTCGCTGATTTCCTACAAAATAGAGTTTGGCAGCCATACTTACAACACCTTTATGGGATTTGGAGGCATTAAGTACGTGACGTATAACTACAGTGACGTGGATTGGCACGAAGCAGTAGTAGGGGCGGGAGGAAAATTATACTACTAATCCCATAATTACAAAAATGAAAAGCGCGCCTGCAGTAAAATATGCTGCCGCAGGCGCGTATAGGTAAAAATGCCCCCTGCGCGATTGCCCCCAAAAGGAGAAAGAAAAATGTTTCAAAAAAATAGTGATATTCCCTACACCGAGCTTGGCGGTGGGGTAAAAAGAAAAATCCTCGCGTATGGCGAGGAGCTAATGTCGGTAGAGGTCGTCTTTGAAAAAGGCGCGGTGGGGGCTATGCACACCCATCCCCACGTGCAGATTTCCTACGTATTGGAAGGACAGTTTGAGGCTACCATTGGCGATGAGGTGCAAATGATCGGGAAGGGTGACACCTATATCACCGCCCCTGATGTGCCCCACGGTGTAAAATGTCTGGAAGCGGGAGCGCTTTTGGATGTGTTTACGCCTATGCGCGCGGACTTTTTGAAATAAAAAACAAAAGCAAGGGCTTTCGCATATCTTTACGAAAGCCCTTTTTTAATAAAAGAGAAGAATACGGAGAATTCTCGTTTTTTGAGAGTGACAAATGTGGTTTTGGATGATACAATGAAGGCACAAGACCGTTTTGAAAGGAGAACACATCATGTCGATCGGAGAAATCATTCTTGAAAGACGCAAAGAATTAAAAATGACGCAAAAGGAATTGGCGGAAAAATTAAACGTCACCGACAAAACAGTATCTCGCTGGGAGTGCGGAGTCAATTTACCTGACGTTGCCATGCTAAAAAGCATTGCTACGGTACTTGACGTAAATATTACCTATTTTTACGAGGATGTGCAGCCAACAGAAATCAACGAAACGGAAGAATACGATTACGATATGATCCGCAAATTCAAAACAGGCGCCATTCTTCCCTTTTCTCTGCTTTTCGTATCACTGATAATGGCAATCGTCATTGAACTGATAACTTGGAAAATCAACGCACCTCTTCGGCTCTTGTCTAATATTTACAGTATAATCAAATATGCGATGAACGTCAATATATTGAATCAATGGGGAATACTCGGTATGTGGTGGATGCTTGCAGTTGCAATCACTGTTGTATCCATCTATTTATACCTTAAAAACAACATTTCTTTTACTTATTTTTATAAGCAAAAAAGATTTCAGACTCTCTATATCAGCATACATAAAAGAATAAAAATTCCTTATATCATTTTGTTTTGTATAACAGTGTTTTGGTTACTTGCATAGTCTTACGCATAAGAGAACGGGCAAAGAGTTGCGCTCTTTGCCCGTGGTTTTTATTTTTGGATTTGTTTTTGGATTTGTTCGACCAGGTCTTTTGCAGAAATCTGGTGAAATTCCCGCAAATCGGTGGGGGTTTTGGGGGTTTCGAAGGGGTTTTGGATGGTAAGGAGGTGGAAATCTTCTGCCAAAGCGGGATTTGTCTTTACCATTTCCGCCAGGAGATGCATCCCTGCGCCGCCGTGATACACACCTTCTTCCAAAAAGAAGACGGGAGTGTGGGCAGGGAGAAGAGCAAGGATTTTTTCGGCGGTGACGATATAGGGAGTGAGCTGTTCAATGAGGAGAATGCCCACACTGATACCCTGCTCACTAAGAAGGGCCTTCGCTTTTTGGGCTTCGGCAACGGTATGACCGTAGGTCAGAATCACGGCAGAGTGGGTGTCATCGGGAGAATAGTCGGCGCGGACTCCCATTTGTTCGTAGTCACCGTTTGGATAAAAGGCAGCCGGAATATCTTCTGCGGGGGCGCCGCTGGGGTAACGGACGGCGGTGGGGGCGATGTTATTTTCTGCCATTCTTTTAAGGGCAACACCAAGAGTTTCCAAAGTGGCGGGGGTATAGAGGGTCAGGTTGGGACATTGGGACAGGAATGCCACGTCAAAGATACCGTGGTGGGTGGGGCCGTCGCTTGCGGCAAGGCCTGCTCTGTCCACCACCAAACGGACAGGCAGACTTTGAAGCGCCACGTCGTGGAGAATCTGGTCGTAGGCTCTTTGGAAGAAGGTGGAATAAATGGCAACAAAGGGTTTCATGCCCGATGCGGCAAGACCGGCTGAGAAGGTGACGGCGTGTTCTTCGGCAATGCCCACGTCAAAAAACCGCTTGGGATATTGCTTTGAAAAGGGGACAAGACCTGTTCCTCCTGCCATTGCCGCAACCACGGCGCAGACGGTTTTGTCTTGCTCTGCCATTTTGATAATGGCGTCTCCAAACCCCTCTTGATAGGTTTTTTTGTGGGGGGTTTTGGCATAAATGCTATGATATTGGTCTGGATTTTCTTCTGCGGGCTGGTATCCTTTGCCCTTTTGGGTCTTGATATGGAGTAGTACGCTACGGTGTTTTCGTTTGGCTTCACGGAGGGCGTTTTCAAGGGCGGCAATATCGTGACCGTTGATGGGGCCCATATAGGAGAAGCCAAGGTCTTCGTAGTAATTGTTGCCGTAGACCATGCGTTTGATTCTGACCTTCAGGGCAGAGAGGAAGCGGTAAAGGGGTTTGCCCAGCAGGGGAATATGGGTCAGCAGTTTGACGGTTCCCCGCTTCATGAAATAGTAAGAGCGGGTGGAGCGGAGTTTGGTCAGATAGCGGGAGAAGGTGCCGATATTACGGCTGATAGACATTTCGTTTTCGTTGAGAATGGCAATGACGGGGAGGGTACGTCTTGCATTATTTAAGGCTTCGTGGACCATACCGCCCGTAAAGGCACCGTCGCCGACAATGGCGATATTGCTGCGATGCTCGCCTTTGAGCAGGTCTGCCTCTGCAAAGCCAATAGCGGCGGAGAGCGCCGTACTGCTGTGGCCTGCGCCAAAGGGATCGTGCTCACTTTCTTCCCGTTTGGTAAAGCCCGAAAGACCGCCCGCTTGACGGAGGGTGGAGAAGCTATCTTTTCTGCCTGTCAGCAGTTTATGGACGTAGCTTTGGTGGCCTACGTCCCAGATGATTCTGTCATGAGGACTGTCAAACACCCGATGGAGGGCGATGGTCAGCTCCACCACGCCTAAGTTAGACGCCAGATGCCCCCCTGTTTTGGTGACGTTTTCCACTAAAAATGCGCGGATCTCGTCTGCCAGGCGGGGTAATTCCTTGGGGGAAAGCGCCTGCAGATCCTTTGGCCCACGGATTTTATCTAAAACTTTTTCCTCTGTCATACGGATTCCCCCTTTTCTTCGTTTGTTTTGATTTTAGGTTGCTCGCTTGGGGCTTGGCCTTGGTGTTTTTTGTATGCCCGATAAAAGGAGGAATAGTCACCGAACCCCACGTGGTATGCGGCGGCGGAGGCAGTTTCTCCTCTGGCAATGAGCCGACACGCCAGCTCTACTCGGCGGCGGCTGAGATAATGATGGACCGACTCGCCAAAGTCGGCTTTAAAGCTGCGGCAAAGATAGTACTTGCTCACAAAAAACCGTTTGGCTAACTCATCTAAAGGAAGGGGGGCGGTAATATTTTCGTCCAGATACTGTTTGAGGCGAACGGACAGAGGTTGGTTTTCGGTTTCCCCTTCTCCGCCTGCGGCGCTGAGCTGGAGATGCATCAGCAGTTCCGTGAGAGCCAGCTTGGAAAGCAGTTTTTTCTCTGCTTCTCTGAGAGCTTCTGCATCAGAGAGTTTTTGCAAACATTCTTCGGCGGCTTTTGGTGTATTTGCCACGTAAAACAGCCGTTTGCACAGGGAGGTCAGCGAGGAGATGCCTTCTTCGGTAAGAGCGAGGGGAGAAAAGGTGACCACGTAAAGCTCGCACTCTCCCGACCATTCCACCGTCAGCTGGTTGCCCGGGGCAAGAAGGCAAAGCGCGCCTGCTGAAAGGGGCATTTCGGTTTCCCCGAGGGTCAGCTGACCGCTACCGCGCAAAACGTAAAGCAATCGGTATTGCTGGCAAAAGGGCATACCTTGCCAGGATTGCCAATGGTCAAAATGGCAAAGAGGATTGCCTTGCGACAGCGTATTTTTGGCTGTGGGAGACGCTTGGCGCATCTTACTTTTCCTTCCTGTTTGGATTTGGTTTTTCACCATCTTCTACAGTATAGCAGATGTGTGCAAGATTTGCAATAGTTTTTGCAAGGATTACAATGGTAGATTGCGTTTTTTTTATTTACAATAGAGGAAAATGACAAGATTCGCAAAGACCGAGCGAAGATAGGAGACAAAATGGCAAAGTTTGTATTATCCGCTTTTGCGGATGAAGCCGCAGACAGTCTAAAGGGGCAGATTGCGGCGCTGAAACGCAACGGCATTTGGTATATCGAGCCCAGAAATATTGACGGAAAATCCGTCAGCTACATGAGCGAGGAAGAACTCAGAGAAGTGAGAGCTATGCTGGACCAAAACGGCATCGGTGTGTCTTCCCTTGGCAGTCCGATTGGAAAATATCCCATTGCAGATGATTTTCAGCCCCATTTTGCATGCTTACAAAAGGCGCTTTTTGCCGCAAAGATGCTGGGCACGGATCGCATTCGTATGTTCAGCTTTTTCTGCAAAAAAGAAGACCGTCCTCTCTGTCGCGACCGTGTGATGGCGCAACTAAACGCCATGCTGGACGAGGCGGAGCAAAGCGGCATTACCCTTTGCCACGAAAACGAAGCGAACATTTACGGAGAAATGCCCGGAGAGGTGGCAGATCTGCTCTCTACCCTCCCCCGTCTCAAGGGGATTTTTGATCCTGCCAACTACCGTATGGCAGGGGCAGACATTGAAGAGGGCATTAACGCCACTCTGCCTTCCCTTTCCTACCTGCATATCAAAGACGCCATTTACAGCGAGCAGATGATCGTTCCCGCTGGGGAGGGCGAAGGCAAAATTCCCCAGGTTTTGGACATGGTGGACAAAGCCACCGACGGCGTGGTGTATTTGACCCTTGAGCCCCATCTGAAGCTCTTTGGGGCGTATAGCCAAATCGACGAGCACGATCTCAGGGGCAAATACCAATTCAAAACCAACGACGAGTCCTTTGACTTCGCGGCGAATGCCTTGAAAGGGGTTCTGAGAAGTCTTGGATTTGAAGAAAACGAGGCACACCTGTGGGTGAGATGACCCAAAAAAGGAGATACGCCATGAAAAAAAAGAAACTTTCAATTGGTCTTGTGGGATGCGGCAGTGTGGCGGTGATGCATTGCAACGCCATCTGCGACGCGGGGCAAAACTTTGCGGCCCTTTGCGATATTATCCCCGAAAAAGCCAAGGCGATGGCAGAAAAATTCGCGCCTGACGCAAAACTGTATACGGACTATGCAGAAATGCTCTCTGACACAAGTCTGGACGTGATCCACATTTGCACCCCTCACTATCTCCATGCAGATATGGCGATTGCCGCGCTGGAAGCGGGCAAGCACGTGTTTTTGGAGAAACCGCTTTGCACCAAAGCAGAAGACGTTGTCAGAATAGAAGAAGCAGAGAAAAAAGCAGGCAAAAAAATCTGCGTTTGTTTTCAAAACCGTTTCCTGCCCTCCTTTGCGCGGATGCAGGAGCTGGTGGCAGAATGCGGCGGCGCCCTACACGCCCGCGCTTCCGTGACCTGGAAGCGCAGCGCTCCTTACTATACCGACTCGCCTTGGAGAGGTACTTGGGAAAAGGAATGCGGCGGGGTAATGATCAACCAAGCCATTCACAATTTTGATCTGTTGCTCTCCTTTTTTGGGGAGCCAGATGGGGTGCAAGCAACGGTTGCCAACCATCATCTTGGTGGGGTCATTGAAGTGGAAGACACTTGCACCGCGCGCCTGACCTACAGCGACGGCAGAACGGCGCTCTTTTTAGCCACCACCTCTTACGGCGAAGACGGACCCAACATCATGGAAATTAAATGCCCCGAGCATCGCGTGATGCTGTACGGCGACAAGCTGTTTTTAGACGGCGCGCCTGTGGAGGATATTCCCGAGGAGGAAGTCACCTCTCTTGGCAAAAAGTGCTGGGGTAACGGTCATATTTACATCATTAGGTTGTTTTACGAGTCCATTTTAGAGGACAAAGCGGTACCTGTTTCTGTTACTTCTGCCTCCGTGGCGGTCAAAACCTTGCTGCGCTGCTACGAGGCGGCAAATGCTAAGGAAGTTTTGCCAAAAACAAAAAAATAAGATACAAAAGCAATCCCTCAGTCACTTTCGCTCCCTTTACACAAGGGAGCTTTTTATGTATATTGGGGATTTTTTGTTGCATCGGCAACTAATTTGTGATATACTGTATATATGCAAGTGAAAAAACGGACGACTGCCACAGAAAAGGAGAAACCATGCATCCTGCGATTGTAAAATGTTCATTGTTTGCAGATCTGCCCCCTGCCAAAATTGAGGACGCTTTGCGCTTGATGGAGGGGAAAGTATATTCCTATAAAAAAGGAAGCATGATGCTTCGGGTGGCGGACAGGGTCTCCCGCTTCTGGCTGGTGCTTCGTGGGACGGTGCACGTGTCTCTGGATGAGGCAGACGGCACCCACGTGATTATGGCTTCCGTGTCAAAGGGCGGTACCTTTGGGGAATCTCTTTGCTTTTTAGGGCAAAACGCCCCCGTCTATGCGGAGGCAAAAACCGACGTGGAGGTGCTGGAGCTGTGCGGAGATTTTCTCCATGTTCCCACCACCGATGCGTTTACCTTTCTTTTACAGCAACGGTTTACCGCTATGCTTGCCAGAAGGGCGCTGGAGATGAATGCCCGCATTCAGATTCTGTCCAAAAAGACCATGAAGGAAAAAATCCTGCATTTGCTTTTGCATTTTGGCGGCAAGCCCAACGGAAAGCCTTTTCTTTTGCCCTTTGACAGAATCGGTATGGCGTTTTATTTAGGGGTGGACCGCTCCGCCCTTTCCAGAGAACTGTCAAGACTGCAGGAGGAAGGTGTACTCACCTATCAGAAAAACCGCTTTGTGTGGTTAAAATCTTGATTTTTCGTTGCAATTGCAACCGATTTTATACAGCTTTCCTTGTATAATAAAGAAAAAACAAAGAAAGCGAGATATATATTATGCTAAAAACAAAATCTTTTATTGCAATGCTTCTTCTGGTTGCCATGCTGGTGCTGGGGCTGACCTCCTGCCAGATCGGCAACACCACAACTACCTCAGGCGAAGCAGAAAAAACCACTATTCGCGTCGGGGGTCTGAAAGGCCCGACCTCCATTGGTATGGCAAAGCTGATGGCGGATGACAAAACCGAAAGCACTCTAAACGATTATGAATTTACCATTGCTGCGGCGGCTGACGAACTGACACCCCTCCTGCTCCAAGGTAAGCTGGACATGGTTGCCGTCCCTGCCAACTTAGCGGCGGTGCTGTATAAGAGAACCGAAGGCCAAGTGCAGGTTCTGGCGGTAAACACCCTTGGCGTGCAGTATATCGTGCAAAAGGGCGGCGAGACAATTGACAGTATCGCTGACCTTCGCGGCAAAACCGTATACGCCACAGGCAAAGGTACCGTCAACGAATACGTACTAAGCCATCTGCTGACCCAAAACGGCCTTAGCGTAGAGGATGTGACGGTGGAATGGAAGAGCGAGCCTACCGAAGTGGTAGCAACGCTGAAAACCGCAAGTGAAGGCGTGGCAATGCTGCCCCAACCCTACGTGACCATTGCGCAAACCCAAATTCCCGAGCTGACCGTAGCCTTTGGCTTTGAGGATGAGTGGAACGCCCTTGCAACCGACAGCCGTTTGATTACCGGTGTAATGGTGGTGAGACGCGCCTTTGCAGAAGAGCATCCCGAAGCCATAGCCGAATTTCTTAAAGAATACAAGGCATCTGCTGAATACGTCAAAGCCAATCCTGCAGAAGCGGCTGTGTGGGTCACGGAATTTTTGGGCATTCCTACCCCCGTTGCCACCAAAGCCATTCCTCATTGCAACATTGCCTACATTGACGGCGAGGATATGAAGACTGCCCTTTCCGCTTATCTGGAAGTGCTTTTTGGTATCAATCCCGCATCTGTGGGCGGACAGCTTCCCAGTGATGATTTTTACTACTCTGCAAAGTAATTTTGTAAATAATTATTTGCAAATTATAGAAATATTCTGAAAACCCCATAAAAGAAAGGAGGGAAACGGCAGGTTATGAAAGCAAAGCAAAGCATCGGCAAAACCGAGCTTCTCTTAAAAATCGGCTCTGTGGCGTTGGCACTGATTTTGTGGCAAGGTCTTTCCTCTCTGCCCACTCTCTCCATTCTACTGGCGTCTCCCTTGGAGGTGGCAGGCAGGCTTCTGACCATCTGGCAGGAGGCAGGATTCTTTTCCGCTCTTTGGTTTACCTTTCATCGCATTGCAGGCGGATTTCTTTTGGGACTGCTGTGCGGTGTGTTACTGGCGGTGATTGCAGGGCGGTTTAAGTGGGTTGAAATTCTGCTTTGGCCCTATATGATTACGGTCAAGAGTGTGCCTGTGGCATCCTTTGTGATCATCATTCTGATTTTCTTCCGTGCAACGGCTCTTTCGGTGATCATTTCCGCGCTGATGGTGCTCCCCATTATTTATACCAACACCCTGTCGGGCATTCGTTCCACCGATGTAGAGCTTGACCGCATGGCAGAGGTGTTTCAGATTCCCTTTTGGAAACGTCTGTTTTACGTAAAGCTGCCCCAGATCCGCCCCTTCTTTCTTTCGGGCGCGGCGGTTTCCCTGGGGCTATGTTGGAAATCGGGAGTTGCGGCAGAATTGATCGGCATTCCCACGGGCTCTGTGGGCGAAGCTCTTTACCAAGCCAAAATCTATCTCAACACCGCAGATTTATTTTGCTGGACCATTCTGATTGTTCTCATCAGCTTTGGGTTTGAGAAGCTGGTGCTGTGGCTGTTTACAAAAGCTTTTTGCAGATTGGAGAGACTGTCATGAACATTACCTTATCTCATATTGACAAGCGATTTGGCGATAAAGTGGTGCTTTCCGATCTGTCGCTTACCTTTTTTGACGGAAAAACTACCCTGCTGATGGGAGAATCCGGAAAAGGCAAAACCACGTTGTTCCAGCTCCTGCTGGGGTTTGAAACACCCGATAAAGGGGAAATTACAGGGCTCCCCAAAGAGATCAGCGTAGCCTTTCAGAACGATGCCCTTTGTCCACAGCTGTCAACACTTGACAATATCCGTCTGGCGCTTCCCTCAGCCAAAAAAGAGGATATTCTTTTGGCACTCGAGGCGGTAGGGCTTGGCGAAGACGCGCACACCAAGGCAAGCGCATTGTCGGGCGGTATGGGACGGCGCGCGTCGGTGGTGCGGGCAATGCTCAGCGATGCGCCCCTTGTGTTACTTGACGAGCCTTTCCGCGGACTTGACGAAGAAACAAAAGAAAGAACCGCCGCCTTGATTGTCAAAGAAAAGCGGGGGCGTACCTTGATTGTGATTACCCATGATAAAGAAGATAAAACATTGCTTAATGCAGATACAATCATCACTTTGAGATAAAAAACGAGACGATACAGCAAAAACGAGAAGGCTGACTTCTCGTTTTTGTTTTTCTGCTTTGGGCAAAACGAAAAACTGGTGTGAGATAGAGAAAAAAGATGCAGAAATAGAAAACCCGCCTCCGACGGTGTAGTCATCTATCAAAAGCCGGAGGGCAAACGGATTTGATGCAGAAAGCCCCGTTCACGATCCGAAGGCGTATTTACATACGTCGAGAGGTCGCGAACGGGGGTAGCAAACCAAAAATATGATAAAATTTCTTATAGTAATCAGGGAAAAATTTGCCTCTTTCATTATAAAGTCAAAGGGAAGTATGGAGCAAAACTATACTTCTCTTTTGGTTTGCGGTTATGCACAAAGGCGGAAGCCCTCTTTTCGTTTATGCGCTTTGGTGGAATGAAAAGCAACTGTGAGATAGAGAAAAAAGATGCAGAAATAGAAAACCCGCCTCCGACGGTGTAGTAGACCTACTCCGAGGAGGCGGGTTTTCGTTTATGCGCTTTTTTCTCATCTCACAGGGAAACGGTAGAAGCCGAGCATGGGAATCTGGGTAAGTCCGTCGCAGATAAAATAGGCTTGCTCTTCTCCGTGCGCGCCGCTGACAAAGGCATCACCGCTGAGGGGGCGTTCTAAGGTGATTTCCATATAGGCGCCGTAGGTGATGATTTTTTCAATTTCCACTTTGCCTTCGCTATCTTCCACCAGAATGGGAATGCGCTTGCCTACGGCAAAGGTTTGGAGAGTGGTGGCATTGGCAAAGGTGAGGCGAATTTTGGTGTCGCTCAGCCGTTCTGCGTCGGCAATTTCGGGAGGATTGTGGTTGGTGCCGATACCGTAGAAGGTGTAGAGGACTTGTTGCGCCAATCTTTGCCCGATGGCGGGGTTGGTCATACTGCCGTTGTGGATGCCGTCGCTGAGGCGGGCATCAAAGGTGGAGGTGAGGGAGACGTTTTTGAGCTTGTGGGAGACTTGGCGTTGGGCTTCTCTCACCTGGGACCAGCCCTCATGGACAGCGGGGGTGGCTTCTCCGTCCATGCGGCGGTTGAGTTGAAGCATAAAAATCGGCAGGTCGGGATTGCCGAGATCCTCGCGGATATGAGAAATAAAGGACGTGAGGCGTTTTTCATAGGTGGCGCCTTCGCACATAAGCGCTTCAGAACAGCCTTGGTACCAGACAACGGCTTTCACACCTACTTTGTGGGTGGAAATCACGTTCATCATATCGGCATAGAGTTCCCCTTGCTCTTCGGGCAACCAGCTTTTGATCAGCGAGCCCGAAACGGCGGTGGGGATAATGCCTACGGGGTAACCCAGTTTGCGAGACATGGTTTTGGCAAATGCCAGCCAAGGGGTGTGTCTGCCGCGAGGGAAATCAAGGGGATGCGACGCCATATCCCAATACTTACGGTCACGAAGCACGTGGACCATCATATCGGGGGCATCTTCCACCTCTCCTTTGCCTACGCCTGCGGCGTTGGACTGACCTGCGATAAGGAAGTTATCACCAACTCCCAGATGGTGTCTCACATCTCCCGGCTTGCCGCTGATGGCAGGGAGATGGGCTCTGATGCATTCCAGTGTCTCAAGGCGGTAGAGTCCGCCTGTGGGCAGGGTGATCTCGCATTGCCAGTTGCCCTCATTTAACTCCAAAAGTTGCCAAGGGATGACGGGAGATTCGTTCATTTCTTCCACAACCCCCACGTAAATGCGGTATTGTTCGGGGGTGACGTCTTCGGGTATAGTATATGTACCTGCCAGCTGCAAGGTGGCTTTTCCGTCTGTTTGCTGCAGGATTTCCCAGTTTTCGGGGGCTTTGGTGAATTGAACAGGCATGGCTTTTTCCTCCAAGTGTGATACTAAAAGCATACCATATCTATGGCTTTCTGTCAAGGAGGACTTGCTTCTTTTTAAAAAATCTGCTATGATAATAAAGAACACAAAAAAAGGAGGGGACAATATGTGCAAAGCAGAATTGCGCCTGGACTATATGCCCGGAGCTTTTGACAAGGCTTTACGGGATATGCTCACCCATGACAAAACCCGCGACGGCATCGGAACGCTGGGAGAAAAATCCCTCCATAGTGTGATCAAGCATTACATATCTCCAAATGAAGATACCCACGAAATCAAGTGCGGTCGGTTTGTGGCAGATGTTTTGGCAGACGGTCGGATTTTTGAGGTGCAAACCAGGGGGTTTTATCATCTGCAAAAGAAATTGGAGTATTTTTTGCCCCTTTATCGGGTGACGGTTGTGTATCCCATTCCCGAAAAGAAGTGGGTGGTGAAGATGAACCGACACACGGGAGAATGCTCTCCCAAACGTAGAAGCCCCAAAAAGGCAACGGTGTATAGCGTCTTTGACGAGCTGTACCAGATTCGCAATTTGCTGTTGCATCCCCATTTTGCCGTTCGGTTGCTGTCCCTTGAGGTCACCGACTACCGCATCACCTCAGGGAATGCCAAAGACAGAGGCGAAAAGTTTGAGAGAATGCCTTCTGCTCTTTTGGGAGACATAACCCTTTCTACAAAAGAAGACTATCTTGCCCTTTTGCCTGCCACTCTCCCCTCGCCTTTTACCTCTAAGGACCTGAAAATCCACGCCAAAATTCCTCTTGCCACATCCCAGCGAATGCTTCTTGTTCTGACGGAGATGAAAGCGGTGAAACGGGTGGGCAAGACGGGAAACAGTTACCTATATGAGAAAGCGGACTGATTTTTTAGCCCACGCCCAATAAAATAAGCAACACAGTTTTTACAAAAAAGACAAAACTTCCCTTTTCTTGACAGGGTCTCTACCTTGACAAGAGGGCGGTTTTGTGTTATACTATCAAGAGAACAAAAGAAAATCATGGGCCCGTAAAGGTTTCGACGGGGATTTTGACACATGATAAGCGTGGCGGGCTGAGCAATCCCGATAAAAGGTTCAACTTAAAATTAAACGCAGACGATAAAAAGTACGCGCTGGCAGCGTAAGCTGCTGATGCCGCATAAGCGGCCCGTCACATACGGAAGGACCACGGTCCGTATCTGGCGTCAAAACAGTGGTGAACTTGCATCGGCCGTTCGCTCTTGAACCGATCAAGCACAAAAGGGCTACTGTTGGGGGCAGTTTGTCTATGGACTGCCTTTGACGGGAACTAATAAACACAGACTACCCACGTAGAAGGTCATGCCGAGAGGTTTTCGGACAGGGGTTCGATTCCCCTCGGGTCCACCAAAAAATTCGACAAGTTTCGACTTGTCGAATTTTTTTATCCATTGCGAAAGCAATGGCATATCATCACGACGCAGTCGTGGATATCATCACCGAAGGTGTATATCATCAGCCGCTGGCTGTATCCACTTTCGCAATGATGATATACAAGGCTTTCGCCTTGGTGATATACAAAACTTCGTTTTGATGATATACACGCCTTTGGCGTGATTGGGATGCTACAGTTCAAACCCAAACAAAAAAGGCA
>JAZOBX010000099.1:0-9383 GCA_045596205.1 Eubacteriales bacterium
GAGGTGCTGGCTTCCTGGCTGTTTGTGAAATTTTTGATGACCAATGCAGATTTCCAAGCAGAATATTCTGTGCAGTCCGGTTACATGCCTGTAGCGAAAGCCGCTACCGAAACCAAAGTATTCGCTGACTATATGGCAAATGCCGAAAACGGAAACGACTACATGACAGCACTCAGCTTAAAGGTAGCGCTGGCGCAAGCAGATGCCCATTTTGCACCTCCTGCTTTTGTTGGATGCGATTTTGCCCGTGAGCAAGTGGGCTATATCATCAATGACGTTCTTGCCTTTAAGGGTACTGAACAGGAGATTGATAAATATATTCACCACAGATTTTTAGAAGCCGTGGACAATTGTGAATGGTTTGATTGACGGTTACGCTCAATATTTGATAAAAAACAAGAAAAGTGCGTGTTCTCAAATGAGAGCACGCACTTGTTTTTTTAGGGAAAGTGGAATTTACATTACATAAATTCGTATTGGATTACAACCTCTGCGCCGTTGGGGGCGGGGTAGGTGAGGGTGAGGGTTTGCAGTCTTGTGGCGTAGGTGAGGGCGAGGGTGACGGCGGAGACGTCAATAGAAGACTCGCCAAAGAAGCCTGCGGGGTTTTGGACGGTGGCGGAGAACTTCCCTGCTTCGGCTTTTACGTCGGAGAAATAGGCGGCGTCAAAGGAGAGGGCTTTGACGTTGATGGCGGTGAAGTTGATATCTTCTGCGTTGCCGCTTGTAATCTTGCCGTCGGAGATGACCAGCTGACCTTGGTGGGTGGTGTAGAAGCTGTCGGGAATCTGCCCTTCTTCAAAGACAGAGCGGCGTTGTGCGCTGTATTGCACGATGGTATTTTCACCCAGCTGCATCACGGTGTAGTGATCCTGCAGGGTTTCGCCGTTCAGAGTAGAGGACAGGTCAATGATCACATTGGAGTAGTCTTTTTGCACCAGTTCGTTTAAGGTGTCGTAAACGGTTGCAGCAGGTTTGGTATTGCCACCGCCTGTTTTACAGGAAGCGAGAGACAACAGCAACATGAGAGCAACCAGGATAATGCTAAAAAATCTTTTCATCTCTTTAACCTCCTATCATCATTTTGCGCACAAGCATCCAAAGCACAGCACCAAGAGAAATAGCGGTGATGCCAAAGGGCGCGCCTGCAAGAGACAGGGCTTCGTTCATGGTTTCGTTGTGGCCGTTTGCAATGGCGTTGTAGCTTGCCATCAGATCTTGAAGCTTGGCGTATGCGGCGGCTTCAACCTGCTTGTCGGCATCGCTCATGGCGCTGTATTGCGCCAATGCCTGACGGATGGCGTCAAATTCGGCTTGGCTACCTTTTTCTACGGTCATACCGCTGACCAATTTCATGAATGCGGAAGTTTGGGAAAGAGCGGGAATGACCACAGTTTCCACGGTGTGGCATACGCTGCATTCACGCTGCATTTCGCCTGCTTCATCGTCGGTGGCGGGTTTGGTGGTTTCCCATTCGCCAAAGCTATGCGCCTTTTGGGGAATCACGATGCTTGCCAGGGGATTTTCGTCGGCATCAAAATAGCCGTTGCAATGAGAGCAGAAGTAGTGGCCAAGGGTACCTTCGGCTTTGCAGGTGGCGGGCACTTCTGCTTGCCATTCGCCAAAGTTATGGGAGGGTGCGGGGGTATCCCCTGCGCCTGTGCCGTAGGTAATGGTAATGGATTCGATGTAAGCGGCGCCTGTGCTCTTATAGTTGATGGCAAAGTAGGGATCGGTGGTATTGAGAGTCCAGGTCACGCCGTCTAAGGTGGCGGTTTTTTCACTGTGGGAGGTGCCTCCTGTGGCAACCTTGCCTGCACCTTCTTGATAGGGTGTGGTGGAGGTGAGGATTTCCCAGTTTTTATCAGCGCCGCTCATTTTGACGGTGATAGAAATAATGCCGTTTTGGAGAGGCGTGGTGTTAAAGATGTAGTAGCTGGTTTTGGAGCTGTTCATCTGGATCTGGGTTTGATTGCCAAGATACAGGAACGCTTTACCGGAAATGCCGTCTACCGTCCAGGTGCGCCAGCCGTAGGCGTTGTCGCCTGAGAAATGGCTACGGTCAAAGGTAACGGATTGGCTGACGGCTTTAGAGACGGTGATGCCTGTGACGGTTTGGGTAAAGTTACCGTATTTGCAGGTGACGGAGGTGGTGCCAACGGAGAGAGTGGCGGCGCCAGTTTGGCCGTCCAGCCAAGCGCAGGAGGAAAGGTCTGCCAAGACGGTGGAGCCGTCGGTATGGTGGAGCGTCACGGTCAGTCCTGCAGGGGAGAAGGTATCGCCTGCATAGTAACTGCTCTTTTGGAGTGTACCCGAAACAGAGATACCGCTGACCGCTTTCACGTTCACAGTTACGCTTGCGCTGACGCTGGCATTGGTAGCGGAGGTGGCGGTGATGGTGACGTTACCGCTTTGGAGGGCGGTGACTTTACCGTTGTCTACGGTGGCAACGGTGGGGTTGCTGGAGGACCAGATCAGTCTCTTGGTGGCGTTAGCGGGTTGGACAGAAGCGGTAAGGCTTGCGCTTTGGCCAACGGAGAGGCTGAGGGTGGAGGGAGAAAGGGTGATGCTTGTGATTTCAGGAGTTTCGTAGTTGCCGCCGTACTGCTCCACGATGGATTGCAGCTTGGCGTTGTAGGACTGGCCATCATAGCAGTAGATCTTTTCTGCATATTCGGGGTGGTCGATAAAGGGGTTACGGTTGCCCTGGATGGCATAGACGGCTTCATTGCGGCGGATTTCCTCTTCTGTGGGAGGTTCTTCCAGGTGCCATTTCATCAAATCAGAAATTTTACCGATGGTTTTATTGTTGCCTGCTTTGTCCACGAAGGTCAGATTGTACTGATCGCCCCAACGGACCTGCAGATACATAAGGATACGGGCAGTTGCGCCGCGGTAGCCTTCGCCGGGGTAGAACAGTACGCCGTCGGAGGTGGAGGCTTGGTAGCAGGGGTTGGTGGGATCGTAGTATGTACCGTTTTTGCCCACTTCGTTGGAGCTGGTTTGAGGCACTTCACCGAAGCTGTTGTTGCCTCTGGTGGAGTTCAGGCTGCTGTCGCAAGGACGGAGATGGTGCGCATCCGACCCCGCCTGAGAAGAAGCAGGGAAAGCACTGCCGTTATTTTTAGGCCAAACGTGCTCGCGGTTCACGCCGCTGTTAAAGTCACCGTCGAAGGGAACGGATTTGCCTGTGTAGAACAGGATGATGTTGCCGGGCTTGTCGGGGTCGGCATCGGAGGTTTTGAACACGTTGCGCAGACCGTCGTATGTCGTTTGGGTTTTGTGGGTTTCGGTGATGAGCTTTGCCAGGTTGGCGCGGAACGCGGCGCCGTCACAGTTGTCATCAAGGTTTTTGTAGTAATTCTCAACTGTGGCGCTGGTGGCGGCATCTGCTTCTACCGTGGGGCTGATAAGACCAACGCAGCCGCTGAACACAAAAAAGAGTGCAAGCAGCAGGGCGGACGCCTGTTTAACCAAATGGAGTTTGGTGTTTGTCATAAGTCTTCCCTTTCATTTATTGTCATTTTTCGGCTGCATGGCGCAACCAATAGTAACCGATTGTATTATAGCATACAAGATATACAAAATCAACCTATTCTTACACGAATTTACAATTTACGACAAAAGAAAAAAACAGCCGAAAAGCCCTTTCTTTTGGGTAATTTGACAAATAGCAAAAATGCAGCAGAGAGACGACTATGTGGGGTTTTTAATAAAAATCAAAGGGGGTTTTGCTGTTTTTGTAAAGAATTGATTTCGTTTTTTGTTATATCTAAGCAAAAAAGGGAGGTACAGAATACATCTATCTATACCTTCCCTTTTGGTTTGCGATTATGCGAAAATATGCCGACTAGCTGGCGAAAGAATTTTTAGCAGAAATTTCTTCTTTCGTTCTCGTCGCTGTACTTCGTACTGCAGAGGACGAAAGAAGGAATAGAAAAAACAGGAGAGGCGATATTGCCTCTCCTGTTTTTGCGATTATGCAAAAATTCTGAAGCCGTCGGACAAACGGATTTGATGGAGAAATCCTCGTTTTCGACATCGTCGCTGTACTTTGTACTGCAGAGGTCGAGAACGAGGATAGAAAACCCAAAAAAATACAAATCAACTATCAGTTTTGGGGAAATTATTTTTTCGGTGTTCATGAAAAGTAAAAGGAAGGTACAGAGTATATCTATACCTTCCTTTTTGGGGTTTTCGGTTATCCGCAAATACGAAAGTCCGAATTATTTGCCGCTGACCATTTTTGCAACTTCTGCTGCCAGGTCGTCTTCTCTCTTTTGGATGCCTTCGCCCTTATCGTAGCGGTAGCAACCGGTCACAACGATCTTGCCGCCCATTGCTTTTGCGGTTTGTTCCACATATTTTGCAACGGTGAGAGAGTCGTCTTTTACATAGCCTTGTTCCAGGAGGCAGTTTGCTTCATAGAACTTGCCAAGTCTACCGGTAACGATGCCTTGGAGAACCTTTTCGGGTTTGCCTGCCATCTTAGGATCCTGTTCCATTTGTTTGAGAAGAATAGCGGTTTCTTCTTCAATGACAGATGCAGGAACGGTTTCTCTGGACAGGTAGGGAGCGTTGTATGCTGCTGCCTGGAGAGCGATGTTCTTTGCAAATTCTGCGAAGCCTGCATTGTCGGCAACGTCGGTATCAAAGGAAATGATAACGCCGGTTTGACCCATGCCGTGGATATAGGTGCTGACAACACCGTCAACAACCAGGAAACGGCGGATGCTGAGCTTTTCGCCGATGGTATAGGTCTTGTCTTGCAGAACTTGTTCAACGGTTTGTTCACCGCCCAGGTATTTTGCCTGGAGGAGTTCTTCAATAGAAGAAACGTTGCTGTCAAGAATGGTTTGGAGAATGTCACGTACGAATACCTTGAAGGTTTCGTTCTTTGCTACGAAGTCGGTTTCGCTGTTGACTTCGATCATAGCGGTTTTGCTGCCGTTGGAAAGGATGTCTACCAGACCTTCAGCGGCGATACGGTCTTGTTTCTTAGCGGTAGCTGCCATGCCCTTCTCGCGAAGGATCTTCACTGCGGCTTCTACGTCACCGTTGGCTTCAACGAGAGCGTTTTTGCAGTCCATCATGCCGCAACCGGTTTGTTTTCTGAGTTCAGCTACGTCTTTTGCTGTAAATGCTGCCATTTTTAGTATCTCCTTTTATTCAGTTGTAGGGGCGGACACGTGACAGATCATAAGGTGAAACACCTTGTATCCACACTTCCCTTTTGCAAGTCAGCGCTCACAGGCTGTTCGCCCGCATATTTTGATAAAATGATTATTCTGCGTCGGATGCTTCGTCGATCACTTCCACTTCTACAGCGGCTTCTGCTGCGGGAGCGTCGGTGAGCTGTTCGCCGCCTCTGCCTTCAATCACAGCGTCAGCCAGAGCGCCGCTGATGAGCTTGATAGCGCGGATAGCGTCGTCGTTACCGGGGATAACGTAGTCAGCGTCTTCGGGGTTGCAGTTGGTATCGAGAATAGCGATAACGGGAATGCCCAGTTTCTTCGCTTCAAGAACTGCGATTCTTTCTTTGCGGGTGTCAACAACGAACATTGCATCGGGCAAAGATTCCATGGTTTTGATACCGCCGTAGTTCTTTTCCAGATCGTCGATTTCTTTTTGCTTTTTAGCAGCTTCTTTCTTGGGAAGCATATCGAAGGTGCCGTCTGCCTTCATTTTTTCCAGTTCGTTGAGACGGGCAATGCTCTTACGGATGGTTTTGAAGTTGGTGAGCATACCGCCGGGCCAACGTACGTTTACGTAGTACATACCGCATTTCAGAGCTTCGTCTTTGATGCTTTCTGCGGCTTGTTTCTTGGTGCCGACGAACAGGATGGTGCCGCCTGCCTCAGAGAGGTAACGGACGTAGGTGTAGGCTTCCTCAAATTTCTTGACGGTCTTTTGAAGGTCAATGATGTGGATGCCGTTTCTGGTGGTGAAGATGTACTCCGCCATTTTGGGGTCCCACTTCTTGGTCGGGTGACCGAAGTGCACGCCTGCTTCAAGCAGCTGCTTGATTGAAATGTTGAACATTTGCATGTTCCTCCTTTTGGTTTTCCTCCGCAACGGCTACAGCCTCCAAAACCACAATGTGGCACCATTGAAGCACTGCCGTTACGTGTGTTTTATTTTTCTGCGTCTCTGCGCAGACCTCATTATATTATCATATAATTATATAAAATGCAAGTGTCATTTTTATTCATATGTAAAATTTACAATTTGTTCATAATTCTATGAGGGTGGGGGCTGTGAACAAGGCTTCTTTGAGGCTTTCATAGATGTCGGGGGCTTGAGAGAGGGGCAGAGGGTTTTGCCCTTTTCCGCATTCAAGGGTAAAAGAGGGGATGCCGCACCCTACCGCCCATTCGGTGAGCCCGCCGTATGCGGCGGGGCCTTCGGCAATGCCAAGGGCGTAGCCCGTCAGGCGGGAGAGATGTTTTGCCATTTTGTGCATTTGGGGGGTGGCTTTGGGAGCGTCGTAGTAAATTTCTTCCCCTTGGGTATGGAGTGTCAGAATGATGGCAGGGTGTAAAATGCGAATCAACCCTGCCAAGGCGGCGCTTTCGGGTTCAGACTCGGGATACTCGCCTGCATAGAGCGTGGGAGCGCCCGAAAGAATGCCTTTTTCGGTTTGGAGCTTGCGGTATTCGTGAAAGCCTACGCTGTAATTGTGGTTCAGATCCACCCCGCGGGCGTTTGCTTGCCAATGGGAAAAGTCTTCCCCGCCGTTCATAGAGACTTGTCTGTGGTAGAGGGGGTGGCTTGGATCTGCGCCTTTCAGTACAAGGCTGACACCGTCGGGGTTGAGTTGGGGGATCAGTATGAAGCGAAAGCGGCGAAGGAGACTTTTGCATTTTTGGTCACCTTCTGTTTCACAGCTGAGCAAACGATAGGCGAAGGCGAGCAGAAGATTGCCTGTGAGCCATTCCATGGCGTGGTGGGCGGCAACGTAAAGCACCGTTTTCTCCCCTTCTCCCATCATCAAATAGGGAATCCGCCTGCCGCAAATGGAATAGGCAAGGGTTGCCACGCGGAGACGGGGATAGGCGTCTTGCAGTTCTGCGAGAGTGGCGTGAAGGGTTTCATAGGTAAGAGGAAGCGAGAGATATTTATGTATACCGTTTAGCTGCATTTTGGGACCTCACTTTTTTGTTCTATCCTACATCCTATGCAAATTGCCCGACTTTTAGAACAAAAATACAAAAAAGGCTTTCAAAAAGAGAAAAAGTGTGGTATACTGTAGGGGATCATAGGATGGGAGTCATACGGATGAAAGAACAATCCCTTGACCTGAAAAGGTTTTATCTAAGAGACGGCGCAGTTACCCCTACAAAGCCCCTGGTGCTTTGCTTTTTAGGGCTGCATTTTCTGCTTGGTCTTTTGCATTTCCCCCTTTATCTGCTCTCTGAATACGGCACTGTTTTGCCAACTATTATTGACATTATAAGCCATATCGTCTACCCTCTCGCCACTGTGGTTGGTTTTATGGGTGTTTTGGCTTGTATGCAAACCAAATTCGGCAAAAACAGAGGAAACCCCTCCCTGTTTTGGTGGATGATCATAGGTGGAGAGGCCATTTCTTCTTTGCTCGTGGCGCTGATTGAACGGTTTGATGCAGAATATTATCTCTATTATTGGTATGTGGTTTTAGGCAATGCGGTGCTGGATACGGTAGCAGACGTACTGTATATTGCCGCAGTTTGTCTTGTGCTACATATAATTTTCCGCATGATTGCCAAGCGTTCCACAAAAGAAAACGTGCTTGAGAGACAATGCATGGCGGTGGGCGTTGGCGTTGCCCTTTACCTGTTTGCCTCCGAAGTGGTATATACCTATTACTTTTTCGTGGACTACGGACTGGCGTTTTATTTCTGGGAATTTGCGCTGATGGTATTGGTATACGCGGTATACAGTTTTACAGGTTGGCTCTGCTACCGTTTGACGCGGCGCGGCGCGTGGACACTTTTGGAAAATCGAAACCATAATTGAATATACAGTAGCGTTAGGGTGTTGCCCTAAAGAACAGTTTTCAGAAATACGGTGTATCTCGAAAAAGGTATGCCGTATTTTGCTTTTGTGTCTGCAAGAGCAGTGCTTGTCAGGAAAATTGACAAGGTATAGATGAACAAAAAAAGGCTCCCTTTACACAAGGGAGGCTTTTGTGCTGACCGTTACGTATGCGTGATCTGTTTCAAATTCATTTATGATCTTAAGCTTGGATATTGAAAGATATCTACGGATATCGTTAGAATTATCGGGATATACTTTTACCTTCCTATCACCCATATCGATATACTCATTCTGATTCTTATCGATCGACAAAACAAAAAGTCCGTTATTCGTCAGCAAATTCGCAATTTTTTGTATAGCTGATAACTTATCTTGTATATGCATAAAGGTTAATGACGAGTATATTACATCAAACTGCGCCTCAAATTCAAAAGACATAAAATCGCCGCAAATAAGTTTTATATTTTGATACGTTGATAGATTTTCAGTTGCTCTCTCAATTGTCTTTTCGGAAATATCTATTCCACACAAGCTTTTACAATTTGGTGCAACTTTTATGGCGAGTCTCCCTGTTCCAATTCCTATTTCTAAAACGGATTTGCTTTTATCAAGCTGCATACTCTCGATAAACTTCTCTCCGTCCCACTTGTCCATATAATCTCTCAATGGTTTAGGATCGCGAGCAGGGTCATTGTTTTCGTCAATTAGCTTGTTATAATGTTCAATCACATCTCTCATAAGTATCTTCCTTGTCCTCTTTAAAATGATTGCTTTCATTATAACACAAAAACCGCAGAAAAATCAATCTGCGGTTTCTGCTTTTTTGTCGGTAGGTAACGTATTATCCAAACTGTCCTTTAGAGTAATGACCGTTGGCACTTCGCTTTTTTTGGCGTTATTCTTTGTTTTTTATTTTTGAGTTTATTTCTTTTCAATGATGAAGAAATAGGGGGATGCGGGGGAGTTGACAATCTGGAAGCGGGAGCAACAGATTTCTTTGCGGGGGAAGGTGGCAAGCCATGCGGCAAGGGAATCTCCTTCGTGGGTGCCTTCTTCATGTCCGGGATAGACTGCCACCAGTAAAATGCCGTCGGGGGCAAGGAGAGACAGGGCGGCTTCAATGGCGGGCTTGGTGGTTTCCCATTTGGTGGTGACCTCGTGGTTGCCGTTTCCGGGGAGCCAGCCCAAATTGAACATCCCTGCTTTGAAGGGGACTTTGATATAGTCGCGGAGGAGATGGTGGGAGGCGAGGTGGAGGCTGTAGTTTTCGGGCACGCCTGCTTTTTCCAGTCTGGCTTTTGTGGAGACAAGTGCTTCTGGCTGAATGTCAAAGGCGAAGTCGGATCGTTGCCATGTCGGTCTGT
>JAZOBX010000100.1:0-3580 GCA_045596205.1 Eubacteriales bacterium
CACCGCCCCGTCGTAAAACAGCAGAGCACAGTCGCTTCCTCCCGACACAGGCAAGGTGGCGGTCAGACTTTTCTCCTCTGTGGAAAAAGGAAACATTCTCCGCGCCGTATAGGGCTTTTCAAGGAATTTCAGGTCTTCTCCGTCGGTGGAAAGGGCTTCTTTTTCGGTTTCCGTCCACCGTGTGACCCGTGAGACCACCGTGCCTTTCAGTTGCATTTTCCTTGGCCCCATCAATCTGCAAGACACATTCTCCAGTCGGCTATCTTCATAATATTTGCATTCTTCGCCCACTTCACCCATATTCACCGTATAGCGGTAGTCTACGGGCAACGTAAGCGACGCCACCTTCCCATCAGGGTCAGCGTACAAAACGGAGAATTGGCAAACACCTGCAAATTCTGCGGTGCTGCCTCCCATAAACTGTCCGCCGGGCATCAGCTTGCCCCGCACCGTAAGCACCCGTCTCACGTCGGGCAAGTAATCGGGCAGAGCATACTCTGTGCCACACTCCTGATAAACGGGGTCAAAGGCGATTTCCTCTTCCACCCACCGTTCTGTTTTGTCCATATCTGTCTCCTTTGGTTTGTCTTTTTGGTGTATTGTATGCGCCTCCCCCCTCCGATATGCCATCTGCTCCTTTGGGTCTTTGCAGAAAATTAACATTTGTATATGGCATCAGACAGGGGTGAGCAGTTGACAATCCCTTCTATTTTATGATATACTGTTTTTATATAGTAAAAAAGGAGCAACTGCGATGCAGGAGTATCAATTATATATTGAAAACGAAGATATGCTGAGCGCCAAAACCGTTTCGCAGAGAGTTCGCCGCACCACCCTCGGATACGGCCTGTTTTTCCTTGCCTACGTGGCATCCTCTCTTCTGCTTAGCGTGATCGTGGGGCTTGTGGCGCCGGGGTGGGAAGAGCAGACCTGGTTTCAGTTTGCCATGTCGGTGATTCCTCTTTACGGTATTGGCTTTCCCGTGTTGCTGGCTGTGGTCAAAGACGTCCCAACCAGCGGAATCGTAAAGAAAAACCTTTCCGCTCTGGATATTTTTTTGCTGTTTCCCATGTGTGTGGCGCTGATGATTCTGGGCAACCTTGTGACCACGTTCCTGATGACCTATCTGTCAAGTATTTTTCCCGCCATCGACCAAAGCAACCCTGTCAGCGAAGCATTCAGCGATTCTGAGATGCTGATGATGGTGGTGCTGACCGTGGTGATTGCCCCCATTATGGAAGAACTGGTTTGCCGCAAAATTTTGTTAGACCGTGTCCGTCCCTTGGGAGAGACGGTGTCCATTTTCCTGTCGGGGCTGATTTTCGGTGCCATCCACGGCAACGTCCATCAGTTTTTCTACGCCACCCTCCTGGGGATGCTACTGGCGTTTATTTATCTGAAAACAGGCAGAATCATCTACCCCATGCTCCTGCACATGCTGGTCAATTTCTTTTGCGGCGTGTTGCCTACTTTCCTCACAGGAGATTGGATGGACCTGCTTTCCGGCGACCCGAACGCAGAAATCCAGCTGACTGCCTCTTTGGTGAAAGGCCTTTTCTGGCTTATAAACTACGTGATGGCAGAATACTCTCTGGTTGCCATCGGTGCTGTGCTTCTCGTCATCTTTTTCCGTCAGATACACCGTAGCATAATCCCTTCCAATTATCGCCCCATAAGGCAGTTCTCCGCCGCTTTTCTGAATCTTGGTATGCTCTTGCTTTTTGCCATTTCATTTGGGCTGATGTGCCTGAATCTCTTAGCCTGAGGGCATAGAAAGGACTTTCATACATGAAAAAAATCCTCCCCCTGCTTTTGCTTTTGTCGGTTTGTCTTGGTATGGTGGGCTGTAAAGATACCCCCACCGTCACCACCAAGGACCCTCTTTCCTATAACCTCCCTTATCCCTTTATCGACCCCACCGACTATTGCAAAATTGATCTTGATTTTGACCGTCTGTCTATTTCGCTGGATAAGGATTTGCAAATCACCGAAGAGGACGTAGATGAATACATTCACGGCCTCTTTGACCCCAAGGATATTACCAAAGTAAACGTCACCGACCGCCCCATCCAAAAAGGGGATACCGTGTATTTTTATTACCACGCCACCGTCGACGGCAAGCCCTTCCGCTCCAACCGTGAAGACACCTCCCCCTACCGCTTGACGGTGGGCAGTAACGCCCTTTTCGGTGATATAGGAGTATACGGCTTTGATGAAGAGCTCATTGGCCTCGTCCCCGCCGACACCTATTCCCATATCTCCGCCGAAGGGACGGTAAAAGCAGGCGACGTGGTGTATTTTTCGGGTTCTCTCGTCTATACCGAAGATAGCGGTGAAAAATCCTCCGACACCATCGACCTCACCCGCCTTTCTCTCATAGACGTACCTTCCTCCTACGGTGCAGGCTTTGGTGCCGCCTTTGTGGACGCCGCCATCGGTGATTCTCTGAATATCACTCTTACAGAAGACTTTGACGGAGACGGCAAAGACGAAACCAAAGAGTATTACCTCTTTGTGGAAAAAGCAGGAGAAGAACGAACTGCCACCCTTACCGCCGCATTCCCCAAGCTCTATCCCGAAAGCCCCATTCTTGCAGGGAAGACCGTTTCCTTTGAGGTGGTCATCTCTCATATAGAAGACAAGGTCTATCCCGAGCTCACAAGAGAATTTATCATTGAGCAATGCAAGTATATTCCAAATACCGCCGATCCCGTGGCAGAATACCGCGCTGTTGTGAGACGGTATCTTGAAGACTACTACGCGCCCTACAAAACCCAAGCGGTGGAAGGAAAGCTCCTTGACCTGTTCTGTGAAAGCATGACTGATCTGACCTACCCCGAGGGCACCTTGGTTTATTGCTATGAATATTACATGGCGGAAATTCAGCTGCTCATGGAAACCGAGCAGAAAAAATATGAGGAAGGCGCTTGTCCCTTTGCCACCTTTGAAGAATTCGTCTTGCTCTACTATGACGATCCCGCTTTGGAAGGAAAAGACACCGACGACGTGGACGAATGGATCATGGCGAAATGCGAACGCACCGTCAAAGAAAATCTTGCCGTGTTCTACATTGGCAGGGCCTTGGGCTTCCAAATTGCCGACAGTGAGGTCCGTCGCTACGCCGCCGCCACCGCCAACCAGCTTAATCAGGAAGAAGCCACAGCGAAGCACACCGAAGACAGCGTTCTCCGTGACCTTGGCTGGGACTACATTGCTTGCAACGTCATGTACGCCAAAGTCATGACCTATCTCACCCCCCGTACAACCGTCACCTATCAATAAATTTTCACCCCCTGCATCACGCAAAAAGCAGGGGGTAAAATTAAAAATAGCGGAATTTGGTCGAAAAAGGGTCTATAAAACAAAAAAAGAGCAGACACACTCTGCTCATTATTAACGAAACGTATTCGCTTGCGAACGCATGAAATACCCCCCTTGCCGCGGCAAGGGGGGTATTATTGTATAACGAAAACCACGCGATAGTCGCGTGGTTCATTGGAGGTTAACCGATGAGAAAAAATCCTCCGTTTGTGATATAATTAGAATTGACCTGCCAGTGGAAACTAAAAACACAAACGGA
>JAZOBX010000101.1:0-4380 GCA_045596205.1 Eubacteriales bacterium
TCCGACTTCAAAAATCGGTGAAGGCGTTCATATAGAAGGTGGAACGATAAACGAAGCCGTCAAGGCAGGCGTCAGCCGCGCCTATAGCGAAAATCCCTTCCGCGCTTCAGTAGTGGATGATCCTCTTTTTGCGCGGAAGAATACAGGCGATAACACTCCCCCTGTCGTGCACTGCGAATTTGTCAAAGGCGACAGATTACAGCTTCTTTGTATGCCAAAAGGCTTTGGTAGCGAAAATATGAGCGCACTTAAAATGTTTACGCCAAGCGCTACTACAGAAGATATTGCCTCATACATAGTTGATGTAGTCAAAGAGGCGGGCGCAAATCCCTGTCCCCCCATTCTTCTCGGTATCGGCATTGGCGGTACTTTTGACAGCGTTGCGCAGCTGGCAAAAGAAGCATTGTTTTTGCCCGTAGATGCACACCACGAAAAGCAAGAATACGCCGCTTTAGAAGAGAGGATACTGGCAGAGGTTAATGCTACAGGCATTGGGCCGCAAGGCTTTGGCGGCAAAACCACAGCGCTTTCAGTACATATCAAAACTGCCCCTACTCACGTGGCAGGATTGCCCGTTGCCGTTTGCGTTTCCTGTTACGCTACCAGACGCGTTGAAATCACACTATAATTTATAATGTAAGGAGAATGCCGTGGTTAATATTCTCTTTGATTGCTACAATATTGATGATTTTCAAGAAGAATTGTCCCCTTACTTTTCCAAGGATAGCCGTGTGGCGGTCATCGCCTTTTCCTTTTATGATGACACCGTTTACAATGCTGAAAGCTGGGAGCGTGTGTTTGGGAAAGGTCGGGGTAACTGCTATTATGAAACCGTCAATCCTCTCTCTGCTTTTGGTGTGAGGGAAGAGAACATCGTATTCATTAATTATTTTACCGATACCACCGCATCCGCCATTGAAAAGCTCAAAAATGCCAACGTCATCTATTTTACAGGTGAGCTTCCCGACAGAATGATGGAGCGCATTGCAGAATTTAAACTAACAGATGTTTTGCGCTCCTTCGACGGTGTGGTGTTCGGGTATAGCGCAGGAGCTGTCATTCAACTCAAAGAATACCATCTTTATCCCGACGGTGACTATAAAGACTTCGGATATTATGAAGGACTTGGCTATCTGGACAAACTGTATCTTGAAGTCCATTACGAATACAAGCCCGAGCAAAACGAATCTATCTCACGTGCGCTTTCCGAGCGTGATCTTCCCATTTATGTCACACATACCTTTGGAGGCGGTGTCATTGTAGAGCAGGGAACTGTGCGCACGGTAGGGAAAGTAGATATGTATTCAAATGAATAAATGAATACGGACAAGGCAAGGCGTAACACCCTGTCTTGTCCACTTTTTTATCAATCTTTTGCGCTGCACAGTTAATCCTATGTGAATGTTGCACAAAAAAATAATATAAAATACAAAGGATAATATCATTGACAACAATAGACGGATGTGCTAAAATATTGAGTGCGAAATTCATAAATTATGCAAGGATTATGCATTTATGCGTTTCTAGGAGGTTTCTGTTTTTGTGTAAACAGTTTGCCGCTATGCTTCGTTATCCTGCGCGAATGCGTTTGATAAAATACTTTGTGAGGTGCAATATGAAAACTCTTTACTCCCGCATCACGTCTCTGCTTCTCGTTATGGTGATGCTCCTTTCTCTCTCTCTCACTTCCTGTAAAAAAGGCGGTGATGAAGAAAGTTCAACAACTACAACGCCTTCTACTTCCACCAACGGTGGTTGGCAAATTCCTGAGGATGAATACACCATCCCCAAGCAAGAAGGATACAACCAACTGACTTTCTACTGGTCCTACCCCGGTGTCATTGAAAATTGTGACATCTGGTGCTGGTGGGACGGCAAAGAAGGCTCCGGCTATATTATGCATCCCTGTGATTACGGTGCAAAGGTAGTCATCAATATCCCCGAAGGTATTGAGCAAGTGGGCTTTATCGTTCGTACTGGCTGTTCCGAACCCGGTGGTTCTTCTTGGGGCGAGGCAACCAAGGATGCAACAAGCGAAGACCGCTTTGCCGTAATTGAAGGGGCAGAAACTTTCATTTACCTGAAGAGTGGCGATCCTGCACAGTATTCCAGCCAGGACGGAGGCAAAACACTCACCATGATCAAAAAGTTTACTTTGGCGGGTATGACGAATTTCCATAAAATTCAGTACAACATCACCCCCAAAACCACCATTTCTAAATTCAGTCAGGTCAAAGTATACGAAGGTGACAAAGAGCTGACCGTACTCAGCATTACAAATATGGGCAAGGAAGCCACATCAGGCATTATTGAAGTGGAAGAAACCCTTGACATCTCCAAGAATTATCGCGTAGTGATTGAAGAATACGGTGAAAGAGCCGTTGTTCCTACTTCTATCTTTGACAGCGACTACTTTATCGAAAACTATACCTATGACGGAGACGATCTCGGTGCCACCATCAACGGCGACAAGACCACCTTTAAAGTCTGGGCGCCTACCGCTTCTAAAGTGGTGCTGAATCTCTTTACAGCAGGCAACGGCGGCTCTGCTTATGAGAGCGTTGCCATGACCAAAGGTGAAAAAGGTGTTTGGTCTCATACCGCAAACTGCGGCCACGGCACCTACTATACCTACACCGTTACCACTTCCGTCGGTACCCAGGAAGCTGTTGACCCCTATGCCAAAGCCGCAGGTTTGAACGGTAACCGCGGCATGGTCGTTGACCTTGCCCGGACCAACCCCGAAGGCTGGGGTGAAGACAACTTCACCGTAGGTATTGAAACCTACTCCGACGCCGTCATTTGGGAAGTACACGTCAGAGACTTCTCTAACAAGATTGCTTCTTCTCAGTACCAAGGTAAATACCTTGCATTCACCGAACGCGGTCTTGTAAATGAACACGGTCAGCCTGTTGGTGTCGATTATCTCGTAAATCTTGGCGTTACCCACGTACATCTACTTCCCGTATACGACTACGCCACCGTCGATGAAGCCAACCCCGACAGCCAGTTCAACTGGGGCTACGATCCCAAGAACTACAACGTTCCCGAAGGCAGCTACTCTACCGATCCTTTCCACGGTGAAGTAAGAATTAAAGAATACAAGCAAATGGTGCAAGCGCTCCATGCGGCAGGCATTGGCGTTGTTATGGACGTTGTATACAACCATACCTACGATGCAAACAGCTCCTTTAACAAGATCGTTCCTTATTACTACTACAGATACACCGCAACAGGCGCAAACTCCTCCGCTTCCGGTTGTGGCAACGATACTGCATCCGAAAGATATATGTTCGGTAAATTCATGGTTGACTCTGTCAGTTATTGGGCTGAAGAATACGATCTTGACGGTTTCAGATTTGACCTGATGGGCCTCCATGATCTGGCGACCATGCAAGAAGTGGAAAACGCCATCCATACCGTCAATCCCGAAGCCATCATCTACGGTGAAGGCTGGACTATGGGCTCCACCATCGACGGTAGCCCCATGGCAAACCAAACCCAGATCAGCAAGATCGTTCCTCTGGAAGGCGCTATTGGTGGTATCTCCGTATTCAACGACGTTATCCGTGACGGTCTGAAGGGAAGTGTATTCCATACAGATGCAAACGGTTACATCAGCGGCAACGGCGCTGGCAGTTTCCCCAATGTTCTCTTTGGTATCATGGGCGGTAACACCTCCGGTATGAGCTGGAGAGTTACCAAAAACATGGTTGTCAACTACATGAGCGCCCACGATAACAACACCCTTTGGGATAAGCTCATCCTTTCCAACGGTGCAGATTCTGTGGAAAACAGACTTGCCATGAACCGCCTCGGCGCTACCATCCTGATGATCTCTAAGGGCACCGTATTCTTCCAGGCGGGCGAAGAAATGCTCCGTACGAAAGACGGTGACGAAAACAGTTACAAATCCAGTGATGCTATCAACAATATCGACTGGTCTGTTCTCTCAGAAGGCACTAACGAATACGATATGTATGAGTACTACAAAGGCCTTATCGCGATGAGACAGGCATACGATATTTTCAGAGGCATCAATACAGCCGTTACCGGTAAGGTAGTTGACAGCTCAAACGGCCGCGCAACCGTGACCATTGATAACCACATTGGCGGTAAAGCCATGGTCATCATGAACCCCACGGGCGAAGCTATGACCTACAATCTCACCTCTTCCTGGCATATGGTCTGTGATGGTACACAGGCAGGCGCTGTCTCTCTTGGTGTTGTGGAAGGCGAAATCGTCATTCCTGCATACAGCGCAATCGTGCTTGTAAACGGCAACATTGCCATTATTGAATAAGTTTTTTATCCCATAAACCGCGAGTGGAAATTCCCACTCGCGGTTATATTTATACATTCGTGAAAATTCTAACGATT
>JAZOBX010000102.1:0-3356 GCA_045596205.1 Eubacteriales bacterium
CCCTTGTGTAAAGGGTAAGCGAAGCGCAGTCGCGGTAGTGAATGACAGTCCGGTGGACTGTCAGAGCCGCGACCGGGCTCTCCGCAGAGAGCTGTCAAAAATCTTTGATTTTTGACTGAGGGATTGCCATATTTTTACAACCCCTCCGCCCAAAATGAAACATTTTGGCCACCTCCCCTTACACAGGGGAGGCTCGCGCTGCGCGCTCCACCTCCATATCAAACCGAAATTTGAAAGAAGGTTGTTTTGATGCATGATATCGTTATTGTAGGCGGCGGACCGGCTGGTCTGACTGCCGCTATTTACGGCCTGCGTGCCGGCAAGACCGTGCTGGTCATCGAGAAGGGTGGCTTCGGCGGCCAGATCGCCTTTTCTCCCAAGGTTGAGAACATTCCAGGCACTAAGCTCATCAGCGGTGCAGAATTTGCTGACCAGCTGACGGAGCAGGCCATGGCCTTGGGCGCAGATGTGGAGCTGGAAAATGTGACCCAGGTGGAAAAGCTGGAAGATCACTTCCGCATCACCACCGAAGAGGGCAACGAATATGACGGCAAAACCGTGATTTTAGCTCTGGGTGTCAAGCACCGCACCCTGGGTCTGCCCGGAGAAAATGAACTGATCGGCCACGGCATTTCCTTCTGCGCCGTCTGCGACGGTGCCTTCTATGAAGGCCAGGAGGTAGCCATGATTGGTGGCGGCAACTCCGCCCTGCAGGAGGCGCTGTTGCTAAGTGAAGTGTGCAAAAAAGTAACCGTGGTGCAGAATTTGGCGGATTTCACCGGAGAAAAGAAGCTGGCCGACGCCCTGCTGCAAAAGGAAAATGTGGCTGTGCATTTTTCCACCGTAGTGGCCGGTTACGAAGCCAAGGAGGGCGAGCTTTGCGGCCTGCAACTAAAAAAAGAAAACGGCGAGAGCTTTGCGCTGAAGGTCGACGGTGCATTCCTTGCGGTGGGTCTTGAGCCCCGCAACGGGGCATTTTCCGGTCTTGCCAAGACCAACGACTGGGGCTATTTTGACTCTGCCGAGGATTGCACGACCCAAACGCCCGGCCTATTCGTAGCTGGCGATTGCCGTAGCAAGCGCATCCGCCAGGTAGTCACCGCCGCATCCGACGGCGCCATCGCCGCTATGGCCGCCTGCCGGTATTTGGATTAACTAAGGAAAAAGTCACAGGGATAACCCTGTGACTTTTTTGTTTTCTAGTAACTGCACGTTGAAAAATCCCGTCCGCAAGGAGCTCTCCTCCGCAGAGCTCACGCACCGCAAAATAAGAATATACGCAGCACGAAGCTTATCGTGATGTGCTGAATATTATCCACGAGAGTTTCGATGCGATTCCTCTGACACCGAACTATATTCTGCAGCTTCATATAATCCTTTAGGTACAGGCATGCAAGGGCAGGAAATCCTGGCACTGGAACCAAGGCATATTGAAGAAGATGGCTCGATGATTACCATTGAGCAAGCGATCAATATGGTAAAAGGAACCGCAACGGTTGGACGCCCCAAGTCCAGAGATAGCTATCGAAAGATTCCTGTTCCACCGAATTTGCGTAAGTTTGCAGTCGCCCTGCGTAATACTAACAAAATGTATATTTGGGAAGCTGGCAAGGCAAATCAGCCGTGCAATCCTTCTTATTTCCGTGACGAATTTAAAAAAGCCATTGGACAAGTGGAAGGGGTACGGATACTGACACCCCACAGCTGCAGACATACATACGTATCGCAAATGCAGGCACTGGGCGTTGACATTCAAACAATTCAAAGCATTGTTGGTCATGCCGATATAAACATGACAGAACACTACCTTCATGTCCAAGAGCCGAAACGGTTGGAAGCAGTTGACCTGTTTAGCAAGAACTTTGGAATACCTCCAACTTAACCTCTATAACAAAATGCTCCCCGGAGCCGAACAGCTCCGAGGAGTAACTTAAAAAACATATTGAAACAATAAAACATAACGTGATTGTGGTCAGATTGTGGTCAAAATTTTCAGGCCGCTTCAAAACCCCGAACTTTTTGATGCCAAAAAGTAAAGAAAAAGTTCCGAAAACCGGAGTTTTCAGAACTTTTTTGGTGGAGATAAGCGGGATCGAACCGCTGACCTCTTGAATGCCATTTATAACACGGCTATTTTTTATCGTTTAATATCGTTTTGAAAAGTCCTTTATTTGCAACGGTTTTTCCGTTGCTTTTTGATTTTTATGGGGTATCGTTTAATGCCGTGAAATATGTTTGTTGACACATTCTGTTGACAAAAATGTTGACAATCAACCAAGCACCGCAGCCAAGCCGTCAGCAGCCTTTCGGAGGGTCTCCGGCGTTGTACCTGCGTAGAATTTGAGTGTGGTTTTTGCATCCTCATGCCCAAGAAAGTCCTGTGTGTCCTTTATGGATGCCTCACCAGATGCCAACATCAAAGAGCCGCAAGTGTGGCGCAGATCATGGGGGGAAACATCCGGCAGATTATGGGCTTTGACAAACCGGGACAGCCAACGAGTCGGAGTAGTTGGGAACATGGGCTGATATACATCCGTTTCAAGTGCGAAGATGTACGCATGGGGTAACAGAATCGCACCGCATTCCTCAGCTTGTGCCTGTTTCCATTCCCGGAGCAGAACCAGAGCCGGAGCGGACAACGGCAGAGTGCGAATAGAATTCTTGCTTTTGGGTGTGCCAACGGTCACGCCCTGTCCGGGAACATAACCCACAGAACGGTTGACGCTGATGGTGCATTTCTCAAAATCAATATCCGACCATTGAAGTCCGACAACCTCACCACGGCGCAAGCCCTCCAGAATAAGAATGGTCATCATGCACCGCCACCGCAACGGGGCATTGTCCAGAGCCGCAAGAAAAACCTTTGCTTGTTCGGGGGTTAGGAAATCAACTTGCTTTGCCTCTGCCTTGATGGGCTTAACTTTCCGCATGGGATCTTTCTCAATGAGATCATGCGTTTCTGCATACTTGAATAGGATTCTCAAAACATTCTGATAGTGCTTTAGGGTGGAGGTGGACAGCCCCTCTGTGCGGAGGTCATTGAAGAAACGCTCAATGTCCACGCTTTTGATTGCTGTCAAGTCACGATTGCCGAAACGCTCCACGATGCGCCCGGTCATGTTCTTGTAAAACTCCACCGTTGCCGCCTTGTGTTCACCGTTCAGCACATGGTTTTTCCACCATATTTCCTCCACGAAATAGCGGAAAGTGTTACGCTTGACAGGGACTCGCCCAGCAAGAATATCTTTCTCCCAGTTGTCCGCTTGCCGTTGCATTTCTGCGTGCAGTTTTTTGGGGGTGAGTTTTGCTTCTTTTTCGGTGAGCCTGACTGTCTTTGTGACAAACTGTTGCTTGCC
>JAZOBX010000103.1:0-1992 GCA_045596205.1 Eubacteriales bacterium
ATGATACGACTTTTTTGGTGCGAGAGATGTCGCGCGTAAAGAAAACGATTGATAATCGTTTTTAGCGCGAAAACCGAAGGCTACGCCTGAGGTTTGTCCCGTCCTCGCCCAGGGTAAAGAATGTATGGTTCTTGGAGCTACTATGCATCAATAAAAAAATAAAGACCGCAAATAACGGTCTTACACCCCGACGGGACAGGTTGAACAAATTGCATCGCTCTGCGATGCAATTCCTCAAATGCATGAGCTGTTTATTCTCTCAATAGCTATAGCAGAGCATTGATATACCAATTTGCATATTTACATTTGAAGGGCTCATAATAGTCTAATCCGTCTCTCGCACCAACAAAAAAGAGAGGGACGAACCCTCTCTTTTTTGTTGGTGCGGGAGACGGGACTTGAACCCGTACGGAGAAACCACACGCCCCCCAAACGTGCGCGTCTGCCAGTTCCGCCACTCTCGCGTGGCAACGAAACTATTATACTCGTTTCCTTTCGGTTTGTCAAGTGTTTTTTTGCAATTTGTTGCGGAAATTTTCAAAAAATCAAAATGGGGCAGTTGCGTCTGCAAAATTGGCAAAAAATGGTGGATTTATGAATAAAAAATTCACATTTCCGTATAAATATGTGCATATTTTTCCTATACAATAAAAATAGGTAAGGAAAAGTTACCGATATCAACAAAGGAGAGGAAACCTATGAAAACAATCAGAATTTTATCTTTGGTACTTACGTTGACCCTTGTCGTGGCATTCGCTTCCTCTTGCTACATTGCAATGGGAACCACCATGAAAAAAGCCAAAGGCACCTATGAACTGACCTCGTATTCTATCACCGACGGCAAAACCAACGAGGTGAGAAATAAAATCACAGAAGACGGCGTGAAGGTCTATCTCGTGGTCACAGGCGAATCCAGAGGTTACTACGTCTACCAAAGCAACGACACCCCCGCCTACTACCGCGAGGTGAATTTGTCTTATGAATATAGCGAAGAAGATTCCAAAAAACTCACCTACGTCATCTATCGCTTTGACGGCGCCGACAGCGACCAACGCCTGGGCGTGAATGCAGGCTCGATGAATTTCTCCCGCCCCGCCATTAAACTCAGCGATAAAATCTATTCCGACGGCATCAGTATGTCCTGGAAGAAAGTCTCCTCCGCTGTGGATCTGTCCTACGTCATAGAGCAAATGGGCGAAATCCCGCCTTATGTGCAACCCTGATTTCTACGTTTTTTCAGCCTGTCGCATTTGCGGCAGGCTTTTTTCTTCCAATGTTCTTGCAAAAACCTTTTCTTTATGCTATACTGAAAAAAACATCTGTACATGGAGGCAGCTATGGTATCATACAATGCGGAAAAACGCATCATCACCCTTTCAAACGGCAACATCTCTTACGTGATCTATATAAATCCCAACGGCGTGTTGGAGCAGCTGTATTTCGGAAAATACTGGGAAGGGCAGGAGGCAGACCTTGCCGCTTTGCCTGTGCGCGACGGCGGCGAAATTCTGGATATGCAAACGGGAGAAATGACCCACCGCCACGAAACCCGCACTCGTTGCTATGAAATCTCCTCCCACGGTCTTTGGGATAAGCGGGGCGCGCCGATCGTCATTCCCAAAGAAAACGGTTCTTTTGTTACCGACTTCCGCTACCTGTCCCACAAAGCCTACAAAGGCATCCACCCCCTTGCCACTCTCCCCTCTGCCAAGGGCGGGGAAGAGGACTGCGACACCGTGGAATTTCTGCTCAAAGAAACCTCCCGCGAGCTGTACCTGACCTATTGCCTGACCCTCTACCGCGACAGCAATATTCTGGTCAGACACTTTGCCCTGGAAAACAAAACCTCCGCCCCCGTATTTTTGGACAGAGCCATGTCCATGCAACTGGACCTGCCCTCCTCCCACTATGACCTGGTGCATTTCCCCGGCCGCTGGGCGCAGGAGCGTGACTACGAAGAAAACCCCGTCCTTGACGGCGTGCAGGAGGTCA
>JAZOBX010000104.1:0-1992 GCA_045596205.1 Eubacteriales bacterium
GGGCTGTCGATACCGCCGGATAGGAGCAGAAGACCTTTTCCCGACGAGCCGTAAGGCAATCCGCCTGCACCGCTTTCCTGGGCGGCGTGGACATAGGCAGCTCTGTCGCGGATCTCTACCCTGACCATGGCTTCGGGATGGTGGAGGTCTACTTTGAGACCGCGGACCTGCTCCAGCAAAATCCCACCCACGCGGGCGGCAATTTCGGGAGAGCCCAAGGGGAAGGTTTTATCGCTGCGCTTGGCATCCACACGGAAGCGTTTCACGCCGCGAAGCTTGGGCACGAGATAGGCTTTGACGGTGGCGGTGATGGATTCCATAGTTTTTTCACATTCTGCCGCTCTTGCCACACCTACGATCCCGAAGACACGTTTTGCTCTTTCGTACATTTCCCCAATGTCGCAGTCCTCTTCTTGGGGTTCAATGTAGATGGTGCTTTGCAGCATATACACGCGGAATTTTCCGCAACCTTCGCTTCTGCGTTTCAGAGAGCGCAGAAGGGTGGCTTCAAAGGAAGAACGGTTGGCGCCTTTGAGCACCGTTTCTCCCAGCTTGCAAAGAATGATTTCTCTCATATTGTATTTTCCGTTTCTATATCGCCCGGCGATAATATATTCAGTATCATTTTAACACAAGTGTGAAAAGAATACAATACGCATTGTTGCAAAGATTTAACGGATTTTTTGGTAAAAAAGGATAAAGAGTCAAAAGAAAAGGAACTTTTTTGGGGGGAGTGTATATTTTTTCCCCCATTGGCAAAAATAAGGACATCACCAAAAGAAAGGAACAAAGACCAATATGCAAAACGAGAAAAGCAAGGCCTCCAAGAAAAAAGCAGACCGCATTCTCTACATTGTCATTGCCGGTGTGCTATGTGTGAGCGCAGCGGTGGCAGGCATTGCAGTGAGGATGAATCAAAATACACCCGAAGATTCCTCCAGCCTGCCCGTCAACCAAACTCCTACCCCTGAGGACGATGGGAATATTTTACCCAGTTTTGTCTCTCCTTTGAGCGGTACGGTGGCGAAAAACCATGACCTGACCACTCCCGTTTACTCCTCCACCATGCAGGAATACCGTGTACACCGCGGGGTGGATATTGCGGCAGAGCTTGGCACACCCGTGTGCGCGGTGGCAGACGGCACGGTCAAGGACGTATACAAAGACCCTCTGATGGGCTGGTGCGTGAGCTTGTCTCACAAAGGCAATGCAGAAAGCCTGTACTGTAACCTCAGCGAAGGCGTAAAAGACAGCCTGACGGTAGGTGCAAGTGTAAAAAGCGGACAGGTCATCGGGGCTGTGGGCGAATCGGCTCTGCTGGAGCTGGCAGACGAGCCCCATCTGCATTTTGAAATGAAGGTAGGCGGCAGCGCGGTAGATCCTTTGGACTATATTTCCGTTTCGGGAAGCGCATCTGCGGACGAAGAAAACTACGAAGGCTAAAGCAAAAAAGTGAGTAGCGGTGCTACTCACTTTTTTGCGTCCGGAAAGAAGAAATAAAGGAAAAGAAGAAAATGATTACGGCTTGCCGCTATTTTTCCGCAAAAACGGCAAGTCAAGAAGAGAATCCCGCAAGGTTTGGCGGTGACGCACAAGGGCAAAAAGATTGATGGCGGTCATAACGGCAAGCAGAATGTCGGTGATATGCCAAAGGGGCGCGGGAGCGGTCGTTGCCCCAAGCAAAACAGACACAGAAAACAGAATTCTGAATCCTTTTTGGGCCGAGGGAGAGGAAGTAAATACCGACAGAGCCACGCTACCGTAGTATGACCAGCAGATCACCGTAGCAAAAGCAAACAAAAGCACAGAAAATGCAAGCAAGGGGTCAGCAAATTTGCCCCAGACAGTCCGCAAAGCGGCGCCGACGGTTTCCATACCGCCCATATTTTGAGGCAAAGACGGAAACGCAAGCAGCACCGCAAGTCCCGTGAGAGTACATAGCAAAAGCGTATCCACAAACACCTCAAAAATGCCCCATATTCCCTGTCGGGG
>JAZOBX010000105.1:0-4144 GCA_045596205.1 Eubacteriales bacterium
TGCCTGAAATTGAAGGTTGCACCTTTACCGCATGGAAAGACCTTCCCGAAGTGATGCCCGGGGAAGACCTGGAAGTGTCCGCTGAATTCACTCCCAATACGTATCACGTCACCTTCACCATTCTGAATGCTGACAAAAAGGAAGCCATCACCTCCTTTACTTATCCCTGCCTTTACGGTAGCAAGCTGCCTGAAATGGACATTCCCGAAAAGGAACATTACACCTTCAGCGGTTGGGAAAACGTACCCGAAACCATGCCTGCCCATGACGTAGTGCTGGAAGGTACGCTCTCTATGACTCTTTACAAGCTCACCCGTATCGTAGACGGTGAGATTTTCCGTGAAGAATATCTGCCTTTCGGTGCTAAGGTCAGCAAAAAGCCCAACCCCGAAAAAGAAGGGTACTACTTCAGCGGCTTCCGCAGCCTGCCTGCCACCATGCCCGACCATGACGTGGAAGTGGTGTCCAGTATGTATCCCGCTCGCTACAAAGCAGAATTCTTTGTCAACGAAGACCTGAACAACTCCCGTTACATTCCCTTCGGCAGTCCCGTGGAAGAAGAACCCACCATTCCCGAAGGTTACCGCTTTGAAGGCTGGGAAGATTGCCCCGACACCATGCCTGCCCACGACATTACTGTACACGGTAAGATGGTCCGCAACGAATACCGCCTTATCTACCGCGTGAGAGGCAGAGATATTCACACCGATCTTTATCTTGCAGGCGCGGAAATCACTCCCGCAGAACCTCTCGTGCTTGACGGCTTCTCCTTTAACGGTTGGCAGAATCTCCCCGCCGTGATGCCCTCTTGCGATACTGTGGTAGAAGGTGAATACACCCTTACCGCCGATAAGGTCGTCTTTGTGCTGGACGGCAACGCCGTTGCTTCTTACTCCAGCGAAGACGGTGACTATACAGAACCCACTCCCGACGCCAGAGAAGGGTATACCTTCTGCGGTTGGCAGGATGCGGAAATGGGCGAAGACGGCGTGCTGAAGCTGGTTGGTTCTTATGCGCTGAATGCCCACAAGGTCACCTTTAAGGTTGACGGTCAGATCATGGATACCCTGTCCATTGCATTCGGCGATGCCATCAACGCGCCCACCGCTCCCGCAAAAGCCAACATGACCTTTGAAGGCTGGAGCGACCTTCCCGAAACCATGCCCGACCATGATCTGGAAGTTTCCGCGATCTACACCGAAAACGTGTACCACATCGCCTTTGTGGCGGAAGGCAATCTGGTGGCTGAATTCGTCCGTTCCTTGGGTGCGGAAGTGGAAATTCCCGAAGCCCCCGAAAAGGAAGGGTACAGCTTTGGCGGTTGGATCGATCCCCCCGCTACCATGCCCGCTTATGACGTAACCGTCAACGGCGTATACAATATCAACACCTACACCCTCACCTACAAGCTGGACGGTGAAGAATACAAAACCGTATCCTACGAATACGGCGCAGAAATCGCAAAAGAAATCCCCCAAGAAAAAGAAGGTATGTCCTTTGGCGGTTGGCAAAACCTCCCCGAAACCATGCCTGCCTCCGACCTTGTAGTGGAAGGCTTCATGGGTGACCACGATTACGATATCACCTTTATGGTAGACGGCGAAGCCGTAGCCACCGTCCGCGTGGCAGAAGGTACCGTTCCCTCTGTTCCCGAAGAAGCGCCCTCCAAAGTGGGCTACACCTTCGAGGGCTGGGATAACCTGCCCGAAACCATGCCCGCAGACCACGTGGTGGTAAATGCCCGCTTCTCTCAAAATCTCTATCGTCTGTCCTTTGAAGCAGACGGTCAGGTTCTCCATACAGAAGACTTGGCATACGGCGCGCCCGTTGCTCTGCCTGAAAATCTGACGGTAGAAAATCCCGCATTCTCCGGTTGGGGCGAAATCCCTGCCGAAATGCCCGCGTCTGATCTGACCGTTCACGCCATCTTTGAAAGAAAGCCCTACGCCCTCCGCTACGAAATGGACGGCGAGCTGTTCTGGCAAGAATATCTCTATCCCGGTGATGAAACGATTCGTCCCGAAGTGCCTGCCAAAGAAGGGCACACCTTCGCAGGTTGGCGCGGCTACGTGGCAGTGATGCCCGATGCCGACGTAAACGTGGTCGGTTTCTACATCCCCCATACCCATCAGATCACCTACACTGTAGACGGTGAAAAGATTGCGGTTGGCAACGCCCTCTTCGGCGCCGCTCCCGTCGCTCCCGTCACCCCCGAAAAATCCGGCTTCACTTTCGCTTCCTGGGACGGTATGCCCGAAGTGATGCCTGATGAAGATATCACGGTTTCTGCTGTCTTCACCGAAGGCGGTGAAGTGGAGCAAGCCGAAATCAATATGCCTACCGAAGGCTTCCTGTATCGCTTCTGCGCTTCGGGCGAAGAAGTGTCTCAGGTCAGAGTGCCCGCAGGCGAAGCCGCGCAGGCCCCTGCCGCTCCTTACAAATACGGTCATACCTTCTTCAAATGGGACGATATGCCCGCAGAAGCCTCCCAGGACATGGAAATCCATGCTCGCTATACCCCCAACGCACACCACGTGCTGTATCTTGAAAATGACGTAGTCCTCTTTGACCAATCCGTCAACTACGGCGATCCCGTCATCCTTCCCGAAGAACTGGCGGCAAGAGAAGATATTTCCGGCTGGAGTCATCTCCCTGCCACCATGCCCGACTATGACGTGGTTGTGACCGCTGAATACGTTGTGCCTGAAGTCACCGTCACCTGCCATATCGGTGACGAGGTGGTCAGCTTCACTCTGCCCGAAGGTGCTGTTTTGGCTCTGCCTGAACTCCCCGAACGCGAGGGCTACGATCTTTGCGGTTGGGTAGAAGAAGTACCTTTGAGCGTGGGTAGCGAATCTCTCGTTTTCCATGCCAACTACCGTCCTCACGAACATTTTATCTATTTCGTATGCTGTGGCGAAGACGTGGCATCCTTCAAGGTGCCCTACGGTGAAAAACCCGAAGCGCCCGCGCTCTCTCGTGTGGTGGAAGGCGTGCTCTACGATGCTTGGGATAACGTGCCCGAATCCATGCCCGACAGCGACGTAACCGTATACGCCGTCGGCAGACGCGCAGGTTGCGTGATTACCTTCGTCGTTGACGAAGAAGTCGTTGCCACCCTTGAACTGCCCGAAGGCGCAGAAATCAACTGTCCCGCCGCTCCCGAAAAAGAAGGCTGTGTCTTCTCTCATTGGAGCAATATTCCCGAAAAGGCCATCAATGCCGACATTACCGCCGAAGCCGTTTACACGCCGAGCGAATACACCGTTGAATACCGTGTGAAGGGTATGCCTTACAAGAAGGTCACCTACGCCTTTGGCGATGTGATCACTCCCATTGAAGCGCCTCAGGTCAAGAAACGCCGCTTCGTGAAGTGGGGCAACCTGCCCGAAACCATGCCCGCAGGCGACCTTTCCGTGGAAGCTCTCTACGTCACCCAACACAGTTATCTCCTGGCATTCGTCATTGACGGCAAGCCCTACGCTGAATCCGTTCTGGAAACAGGCACCAGAATTCTGATGCCCACCGCTCCCGAAAAAGACGGCTTTATCTTCTCCGGCTGGGATAAGAACGTTTCCGTCATCGGCAAAGAACCCATCACCGTATACGGTAGCTACCATCCTCTCGCCTACACCCTCACCTACATGGTAGAAGGCGAAGAATACGCTACCTACACCGTAGACACAGGCAGTCCTCTGCCCATGCCCGAAGATCCCACCGCGCCCGATAAGAATTTCCACGGTTGGATCGGTCTGCCTCGCTTTATGCCTGCCCGTGACGTGGTGGTAGAAGCCCAAATGGGCGCTACCTATACCGTCATCTTTATGGCAGACGGCGCGAAATTGGCAGAATACGTGCTGGATGAAAACGCGCCTATTACCGTTCCCGTTGCTCCCGAAAAAGAAGGCTTCACCTTCGAAGGTTGGGACAATATGGCGGAATTGGCGCAGAGCAATCTGATCTGCACCGCCAAATACAAACCCATGATCTTCCGCGCTACCTACATGGTAGACGGCGAAGTCTATAGCGAAACCGACGTGGTCTATGCCCACGCTCTTGACCTGCCCGCCGCTCCCGAAAAAGAAGGCTACCTGTTTGACGGTTGGGACAATCTGCCCGAAACTAAAGTCGGATCGTAGCCATG
>JAZOBX010000106.1:0-2625 GCA_045596205.1 Eubacteriales bacterium
CACAGTTGAAAACCAATCAGATGACAGCGTTCATAAAGATGCTTAGAACTGACACATTCATAGTTTGCTTGTACCCAGCCGCTTGGCTTGGTATTCAGACCTTTACGATCCTCGTCAGGCATAAGATCCTTGCCAATGCAAGCCATCGCATAGCCGCACCGACCGAGACTGTCTAAGGGGGAATAGTATTCATAGGATTTATCGGTAATTTCGTTGTCCTCAAAGAAAGGACGGTTAAAGTTGATCTCTTCCCACAGCTGTCCCGTAAAGGGGTCAACCGTGCTTAAATCAAAGGGGATTTCGTAGGGGGGAGGCGTGGTGGTTGTGGTGATACCCAGCGCGTCTTTTAAGACGTCAGGCGCAAATATTGCCAAAAGCACCGCCAAAATCAGTACCACAACGGCAACGGTGATCTGTATTCTTCTCCGTTGCTCTCTTTGCTTTTTCGTCATTCTTTTTGCCATAGATATGTCCTCATGTTGTCTCAGTATGTTACTTGTTTTCTCTCATCCGTTTTTGGGCTTCCTCCCGCTGGCGGCTGATTTCTGCCCAGGAGGGTACCGTTTTCATCTTTTCGGAGAGGGCTTTTAGGGATGCGGGAATGTCAATGCCTTGCGGACAGGTGCGTGTGCATTTGCCGCATTCTATGCAAGCGGAAGGCTGCTGATCCGCAGGCGAAAACTGTAGCCACATACAAACGTTTACCGACTTTGCAAAAGTCAGGTCATTGAGTGTTGCCAGCATACGGGGAATATTCAGCCCCATCGGGCAACCCTCCATACAGTATCCGCAGGCCGTGCAAGGCACACCGCCTTTGAGCCCTTCTGCCACTTGAAAGAGGGTGGACAGCTCCGCCTCCGATAAAGGCTTTTCTTCTCCAAAGGTTTCCAGATTGTCCTCGAGCTGCGCCATATTCGACATGCCCGACAGCACCAGATTGACCCTTGGCAAGGTCTCCAAAAAGCGGAAACACCATTCCACCGCGTCGGCGTTGGGTCTGTGCCGGCGCAGCTTCTCCATTTCTTCTTCGGGCAGGGAAGCCAATTTTCCGCCGCGCACTGGCTCCATCACGAAAATGGGGAGGTTGTACGCTTTGAGCAGCTCGTATTTCGCCTTAGCATCCTGGAGTGTCCAGTCCAGATAGTTGAGCTGAATCTGGCAAAAGTCCATATGCTCTCCCGCAATGTCCAGAAAAGCGCGCATAGTCTCCACGCTTCCGTGGGTGGAAAACCCAAGATGCCGAATTTTACCCTGCTTTTTCTGCTCTACGAAGTAGTCGATAATGCCCCATTTCGGGTCGGTATAGACCCCCATGGAATGCTCGTATACGTTATGTAGCAAATAAAAATCAAAGTAGTCCACTCGGCATTTTTTCAGTTGCTCCTCAAAGACCTCTTTGGGGTTATACTCCGAAAAGATCTGATGCCCGGGAAATTTGGTGGCAAGATAAAAATCTTCTCGCCTGTGCCGTGAGAGGGCCTCACCCAGCACCACCTCCGACATACCGCCGTGGTAGGGCTGCGCCGTGTCAAAATAGTTGATGCCGCGGGCTATGGCGGTGTCCACCATCTGAAAGGTCTGTGCCTTATCAATCTGCCCGTCGGGCAGGGTAGGGAGACGCATGGCGCCAAACCCTAAAAGAGATAGCTTTTGCTCTTCAAAAGAACGGTAAATCATTCTGTTCTCCTATTAAAACAGTTTGTCGGGATTCAGAATACAGGTAGGGTCAAACACACGCTTGATGCCGCGCATCAGTTCAATCTGGCTCTCTCCAAGCTCTTCTGCCATATACGCTTTTTTGGCGTAGCCGATGCCGTGCTCGCCCGATACCTTCCCCTTCAGCTCTCTTGCCTTTTGATACATTTTTTCAAAGGCCAGAGCAAGGGTGGTATGCCAGGTCTCCTCATCCAGACCGTCACGGCAAATATATACGTGCAGGTTTCCGTCGCCCGCATGACCGAAGCTGGGGATGCGAATGTGCAGTTCTTTTGCCAGAGAGTGGGTGTATTCAATAAACTCTGCCACCTTGTTGCGGGGAACCACCACGTCGCATTCGTCCATTTCCGAAGTAGAGGCTTTAATGGCCTCCAAAAACGCTCCTCTGGGCTTCCAGACGGAGTCTTTTCTTTCTTCCGTGTCCACGATGTAGGCGTCGGGCGCGCCCTCTTTCATGCAAAGATCAGCCACCGCCGACAGCTCCTTTTCCACCCCCGCAGGGTCATTGCCGTCTACCGTCAGCAACAGATACGCAGGGAAGGAGGTATCGGGGAATTTTTTGCCTAAATATTCTTCTGCAAACAGTACCGTATTCTTTTCAAAAAATTCAATGGCGGTCAGCGAGGATTTGCTCTTGATGATGACGGGCACCGTGCGGATGGCTTCTTCCATAGAATGGAAGGGCACCAGCAAACTGACCGAAACCTTAGGCAGCGGCACCAGCTTCAGAATGGCTTCCGTAATAATGCCCAGCGTACCTTCTGCTCCTACCATCAGGTTGAGCAAGCTGTAACCTGTGCTGTTTTTCACTACTTTACCGCCAAGACGGAGAATTTCCCCCGAGGGCAAAACCACCGTCAGTCCGCGTACGTAGTCACGTGTCACGCCGTATTTCACCGCGCGCATGCC
>JAZOBX010000107.1:0-3088 GCA_045596205.1 Eubacteriales bacterium
GGACATTTCATCGATGATTTTTTTGGCTTCAATGACTTCCTCTGCATTGGTGGCGGCGCTGAATGCCGCTTCAAATCTGTCAAAAGCGGCTTGCGCCTCTTCAACGGTATATCTCACATAGGGTATATCTTTGACTTTCATTGTTCGTCTCCTTTATTCTGACGTTTTGAGGTTGCCGAGTTCTTCATAAAGAGACGCGGTCATTTCCTCTGTATATTGGCGTGTATAGAGCTGGTAGTATGCGCCTTTTTGCTCCATGAGTTCCGAATGGGTGCCTTGCTCAATGATTTTACCGTCATGCACCACCAAGATCACGTCTGCACTTTGAATGGTAGAGAGGCGGTGCGCCACAACGAAAGACGTTCTGCCTTCCATCATGCGCTTGGTGGCAGTTTGGAGATAGGCCTCGGTGACGGCATCTACGGAGGAGGTGGCTTCGTCCAGCACGAAAATTCTGGGATCTGCCAGAAGGGCGCGAGCAAAGGAAATCAGTTGTTTTTCGCCTGTGGAGAGCAGGTCGCCGCACTCGCCAACGTGGCTATCGTATCCTTTATCCATGCGGGCAATGACACGGTCAGCGCAGACGGCCTTTACCGCTTCTTCCACTTGCTCCATAGTGGCATTGGGATTGCCGTAAAGCAGATTTTCAAGAACGGTACCCGAAAACAAATGGGGGGTTTGGAGCACGTAACCGATATTGCTGTGCAGCCAGAGCTGAGAGCGCTCTCTTGCATCTCTGCCGTCAATTTTAATTTGCCCTGCGGTGGGCTCGTAGAAACGGCACACAAGATTCACAAGAGTGGACTTCCCTGCTCCCGTTTCACCCACGATGGCAACGGTGGTGCCCTGAGGTACCTTCAGGTTAAAATGCGAGAGCACGTCTACGTCTCCGTCGGGATAACGGAAGGTTACGTCGTCAAACTCAATATCCCCGTGGAGAGATTCCCAATTCTCTTTTTTGGGGTGGAAGGTGTCACCGTACTTTTGGATTACCTCGGGAGTGTCGGATACGTCTGACTTGGTTTCAATCAAGGAAACGAAGCGTTCAATATTGACTTGCGCCGCTACCAATTCCGAAAGGGCGCTGACAAGCCATCTGACAGGCTCCATCAGATTAAGTGCATAAGACATAAAGGCGGAAAGGGTACCGATTTCCATAGCTTGGCTTGCCGTAAGCAAGCCGCCTCGCCAAAGCACAAGCGCCAGAGCGCAAGAAGCGGCAAAGGAAATCAGCGCATTAAAGCTGGCGCGGAAGTGGGCTTGACGGACGGACACACGCTTCATTTCGGCGGCATCGGCATCAAAGGTACCTTGCATTTTTTCTTCCACAACCAAGGTTTTGACTGTCTTTGCGCCTGTAATCCCTTCATTGAAATTCCCTGTGATGCGAGAATTGGACTCACGGATGCGGCGGTTATAGTCTACCAGTTTCCTTTGGAAGTAAACAGAAAGCAAAGCCGCTACAGGGATAATGACCAAAACGAGCAAAGCCAGTTTCGCATTGATGGACAGCATGATAACTGCCCCGCCAAGCAAAAAGAACAAGTTCCAGATGCCATCCATCAGCGTCCACGATACCAGACTACCGATACGGGAGGTATCACTCATGACCCTGGCGTGGATATAGCCCACGCTGTTCTGACTGAAATAGGAAAAGGAAAGGGTTTGCAGATGGTTAAAGGACATTCGCTTCATATCCCGCCCTACGTACATTTCGGTTTTACCGCTATGGTAAAAGCAGAAAAAGTTGGCAAGAACCTGAATGCTGAGTGCCAAAGCATACAGCAAAGCGAACCAAAGAATGCCGTGGGTGACGCCTTTGGTAATAAAATTGTTGATGGCATAGCGCTGAAACAGGGGGATGCTGATGTCAATGACGCTACCGAGAGCGCCAAGAAGCATCATATAGATGAGATTTTTGCGATAGGGTTTGAGATAAGGGAGAAGTTTGGGAATACCAAACCATTTCAGGCGGACGGCAGGGGCTTGGGACTGATTCATTTCGTTGCCTCCTCTCTACCTGTGGCTTGGGACATTGTGGCAAGGCCCTCTGTTTGCAGGTCATATATTCTGCGATAGATCCCCTCTTTTTGGTAGAGCTCATCGTGACTACCCTGCTCTGCAATTCTACCATTGTCCAGCACCAGAATTTGATCTGCATTCACCAAAGTGGCAATACGGTGGGAAATGAGAATCACGGTGGCATCGCCAAACCGCTTACTCAGCTCTTTGCGGATATTGGCGTCCGTCTGGGCATCTACGGCGGAAAGCGAATCGTCAAAAATCATAATAGGGGTGTTTTGCATGAGCATACGGGCAATTGCCGTTCTCTGCTTTTGTCCGCCTGAGAGCGTAACACCTCTCTCTCCCACAACAGTATCATATCCTTTGGTAAAGCCTGAGACGGTTTCGTCAAGGCAAGCGGCACGGGCAACATCTCGCAAAGCTTCTTCGGTGCAACTATCCTTGGTAATGGCAATGTTTTCTCCAACCGTTCGGGAAAAAAGGAAAGGTTCTTGGAGAACAAGTCCCACATTTCGACGGAGATGGGCCAAATCCAGCGTTTTGATATCCACGCCGCCTATCGTAATCTGCCCTTTGTCAGGGTCTATCAGCCGTGTGAGCATATGTACCAAAGTGGATTTTCCTGCCCCCGTTGCACCCAAAATGCCAAGGACTGTACCCTTCGGTATGCGAACGGATACGTCGTCAAGGACGGGAGCGGAGCCTTCGTAGGCATAAGATACGTGAGAAAAAACGATATCACCGCGCATATCGGGTTTGCGGCATTCGGGAGGATTCTCTTCTGTCCCGTCATTCATAATAGAACGGATGCGGTCGATAGCAACGCCCGCCTTGCTCATTTCCGAGATGACGCGTCCGAACTGGCGCACGGGCCATATCAACATATAGTTATAGGTGACGAACGCCATGAAAACACCAACAGACAACTGACCGCGGGCACCGAGAATTGAGCCGACAACCATAACAGTCATGATCTGCAGACCTGAAAGAAGGTCGCCTGAAACCCAGAACAGATTCATGATCTGCATCAGTTTCACCCAACCGTTGGTATACTCTTGGTTTT
>JAZOBX010000108.1:0-1875 GCA_045596205.1 Eubacteriales bacterium
GCTTGTGATGTATCTGCTTGAAGGCTTTGACGATAATCCCACTAAAATCTGGGAGTCGAATATTTTCGGCAAGTCCCGCCATGAGCTTGTTAACATATAATCTTGAGCGTATTCTGAAAAAATATGAAATCCGCGACCCCCAGCAAAAGATTTCAGCCATTGCAGAACTGCTCCAGATGATCAGCGACTTTTCCTCTGCCGCTGAAAAAGAGGTGTATCTCCGCGAAATTTCCCACCGCCTCGATGTGGGAATGGATAGCCTCCACCGTGATATGAAGCGGATCATGCAAAAAAAGGAAAAGCAATTCAGGCAAGCCGAAAGCCAGGCGCTACTGCAAAAAACCATGGGCTACCGCGACGATGTCAACCCCGATTTCGCCAAAGCTCCTGCGGTTGTCCGTTACGAAGAAGCGGTGCTGGGCATGATTTTGTTGCATCCCGAGCTGCTCTCCGATAAAGTCAAACCCAAAGTGGAGCTGTCCGTAGATGACTTCTTCTCCGAATTTGGAAAAAGAGTCTTTGGCTATGTCCTGGCGCAAAGTCAGGCAGAGGCTGATACCGACAGTGAGAATATCAACGAGATTTTCTCTGCCGATGAGGTTGGGCGTATTACCAAAATGAAAGTCAGCCGTATGCTGCTTACCGACAACAGCACCGAAGTTTTTCGGGAAAGCGTCGCGGCGCTCAAAAAGGCAAAGACCGCCAACACCGCCAAAGCGGGCGTGACCTCTATGGCAGATTTGCAAGCCATCATTATGCAAAAGAAAAACAATAGCGAACAGTAAAAAAGAAGGGACTTGATAGATATATGGAAAAGAAAATGGATATCCATGAACTCATTGAAGAAAGCAAATACGAGCAAGGTATCACCTCCAGCGATCTGATGAAGGCGCTGGAAGATATTGACTATGATATTGAGGACATGGAAAAACTCTTCGAGAACTTTGAAGTCAGCGACCTGACCAGCGAATTTCCCGAACCCAGCCAACTCAAAGAGCACGAAGAAGACATTGAAAACTTTGATACACCCGAAAACATGGAAAGATTGCTGGCCTCCGAAGGCCTTGCCATTGACGATCCTGTTCGTATGTATCTCAAAGAAATCGGCAAGATTCCCCTCTTGGATTCCGACCGTGAAATGTATCTGGCAGAGCAAGTGTCCCTTGGCAGCAAAGCCGCCAAAGACGAGCTGGTGGAAGCCAACCTTCGCCTTGTGGTCAGCATTGCCAAACGCCACGTAGGGAAGGGGATGTACTTCCTTGACCTGATTCAGGAAGGCAACCTGGGGCTCATGAAAGCCGTTGAAAAATACGACCATACCAAAGGCTTCAAGTTCTCTACCTATGCCACCTGGTGGATTCGCCAAGCCATCACCCGCGCCATTGCGGACCAAGCCAGAACCATCCGCATTCCTGTACATATGGTTGAGACCATTCACAAGGTTTCCCGTACTGCACGCCAGCTGCAACAGGAAAACGGCAAAGAACCCACCACAGACGAGATTGCAAAGAAGCTGGGCATGACCAACGAACGGGTTCGTGAAATCATGAAAATTGCCCAAGACCCCGTTTCCCTTGAAACACCTATCGGCGAAGAGGAAGACAGCCACCTTGGCGACTTCGTGGAGGACAACGAAACCCCCGCTCCCGCAGAAACCGCATCCTATGCGTTGCTTCGCGAGCAGCTCAACGACGTTCTCCACACTCTCACCCCCAGAGAAGAGCAGGTGTTGAAGCTTCGCTTTGGTCTGGAAGACGGCAGAACCCGCACCCTCGAAGAAGTGGGTAAGAAATTTGACATTACCCGTGAAAGAATCCGTCAGATTGAAGCCAAAGCCCTGCGTAAGCTCCGTCATCCCTCTCGCTCCAAATTGCT
>JAZOBX010000109.1:0-2040 GCA_045596205.1 Eubacteriales bacterium
TACAGCAAATCTTTATTATAGAAAGCAATCCTCACGCCCCGGAAGAGGAAGAATGGGAGTTCCCTGCTGATGAATTCGGTGGAAACACCCTGACAGGTCTTTTGATGCAATTTGAAATTAATCCCAATTATCAGCCAGACGAAGCGGCAGAAAGTGAGTTTGACCATGACGATGAATCAGAATCAGATGATTGACGAGGTGGCAGAAGCCGAGCTCGACATAAATTATGAGGAAGCTATAGAAGCCATTTTGTTTGCTGCGGGACATCCTGTCACCTATGACAAGCTTGCTTTGGCATTGGAACTGTCTCCCTCAAAGGTAAAAGATATGGTGGCTTCTTATGCCAAACGGTACAACGGCAGTAAATTGCCCAGAGGCGTGATGCTGATTGTGTTTGACGACAGTTGCCAGCTTTGTACCAAAGAGGAATACATTTCCTACATCCGTACCGCTCTTGGCATTCGGAAAAGCGGCACGCTTTCCGCATCCTCCATTGAAACCCTGGCTATCATTGCCTATCATCAGCCCGTTACCAGAGTATTTGTTGACGCGGTAAGAGGTGTGGATAGCAGCTATGCGGTCACCAACCTTCTGGAAAGAGATCTGATTTGTGTACGAGGCAGAATGGATGCACCCGGTCGGCCCATGCTTTACGGTACTACCGAAGGTTTCCTGCGTTGCTTTGGTCTAAATTCCCTTTCCCAGTTGCCCGGTATTGAAAATGAAGAAATTTCCCAACTCTTTACTGCCATTGATGAAAAATTGGGCGATCATGACGATGACGGACAAATGTCCATTGACGACATGTTACCTCCCGCAGAAGGAACTGAGACTACGGCTGATCCTGTGGATACTACTGTGATCAAAGACGCAGAAGACGTAACGGAAGAGCCTGACGTGACCCCCATTACCGATCTTATGCCCGAAGAAAACGGCAAAGACGAATAATACTATCCCTTACAACTTTTCTTACATATCAAAAAAGGAAAAGATTGTGCATGACAGGGTGGCTCTTGGTATTTCTGCTTTTGACAATAATTTTGTTTTTTGCATTTTCTAAGTTTTCTCTTGTTTTTTTCTATAACGGAAAGACGCGTGTGTATCTGAAATACGCCTGCTTCTTCTTGCTTTTATACCCCAAAAAACAAATGAGCGAAGCAAAACCAAAAACAGAGAATACAGAAATTCGCAAAAATATCGCGCTTGCCCCCTTAAATAAGCAAATCAAAAGCGAAGAAACAAGAAAAAGATTTCCCACTTTTACTGTAACCGTTCGGTGGCTGACAGTTTACGTTGGAGCTAAGGACCCCGACAAAACAGTGTATCTTGCAACTGCGGTGGCGCAGCTGGTGGCTTCTCTATTGTGCACTGTAGATGAATTCTTTGGTAAAGTGAAAGTAAATGCGTGTCAGATTATTCCCTCTTTTACACAAGAGAATATTCAGCTGCAAACAAAGGTTGAAGTGTCATTTCGCTTCTACCAGTTTCTCAGGCTGCTCATGTACGCATTCCGACAGCGCGCCTTTCGCCACAAAGAAGCCTTGATATGAGAAAGGAAATCGGATGGCGGAAAACGATTACAAAGACATACTCACTTCTTCAATGGAAAGAATCAAGGCGTTTGCCGAAACGGACACCGCCATAGGTGCGCCAATTGTCCTCCCTTCGGGTATGACACTTCTTCCTATTTCAAAAGTGTCTATGGGATTGGCTACAGGGGGGCTTGGTTTTGCCAGCAAACGTGAAGCCAAGCAAAACGGAAAAGAACGTAATTTCACAGCAGGTGGAGGATCGGGTGTAAGCATTACACCGATCGCATTCCTTGTGATTGGTCAGGATGGCGACTACGAACTCCTTTCCATCAAGGATCCAAGCGAGTCTGATTCTGTAGAAAAAATTACTTCTCTCATCGAGAAGTCTCCGAAAGTATTGGAAAAACTAAAGAATATCATATCCGATAAAAAGAAAAATGAACCTGCGGATGCATGAAAAATAAATACTGATGCACAATAAGTGCATGAGAAAGAATATACACACATT
>JAZOBX010000110.1:0-3580 GCA_045596205.1 Eubacteriales bacterium
GATCCGACTTCCACGTCCTGACCCTTCTTGAGGTAGGACTTCTTAGCCATGTACTTCATGTAGTCGATGGCTTCTGCGATGGGCATGATCTTTGCCAGAGCAAAGAAAGCGGATTGCAGAATGGTGTTGGTGCGTTTGCCCATACCGATTTGTTTTGCCAGGTCGATGGCGTTTACGGTATAGAACTTAATGTTGTTTTCAGCGATGTAACGCTTGGTTTCAGCAGACAGATGTTCTTCCAGTTCTGCATCGGACCATTGGCAGTTGAGCAGGAAGGTACCGCCGGGTTTCACGTCTTGCACGATCTTATAGCCTTTAAGCATATAAGAGGGAGTGTGACAAGCCACGAAGTCTGCCTTGGTGATGTAGTAAGTGGATTTGATGGGGGTGTCACCAAAACGCAGGTGAGAGATGGTTACGCCGCCGGTCTTTTTGGAGTCGTATTGGAAATACGCCTGGATGTATTTGTCGGTGTGGTCACCGATGATCTTGATGGAGTTCTTGTTAGCGCCAACAGTACCGTCGCCGCCCAGACCCCAGAACTTGCAGGATACGGTGCCTGCGGGAGCAGTATCGGGGCAGGTGTGTTCGGGAAGAGAGGTGTCGGTCACGTCATCAACGATACCCATGGTGAAGTTGTTCTTGGGATTGTCGAGAGCCAGGTTTTCGTATACGGCAAAGATGCTGGAAGGAGGAGTATCCTTGGAGCCCAGACCGTAACGGCCGCCCACGATCTGTGCCTGTCTGCCCACGCGAGCGAGAGCGGCAACAACGTCGAGGTAGAGAGGTTCGCCCAGCGCACCGGGTTCTTTGGTACGGTCAAGAACAGCAATCTTCTTCACGGAAGCGGGGATGGCTTCAGCCAGTTTTTCTGCAACGAAAGGACGGTACAGACGAACCTTCACCAGACCAACCTTTGCGCCGTTGGCGTTCATGTAGTCGATAACTTCCTCGGTGACGTCACAAACGGAGCCCATAGCGATGATGATGCGGTCTGCATCGGGCGCGCCGTAGTAGTTGAAGAGCTTGTAGTTGGTGCCGATCTTGGCATTGACTTTTTCCATGTATTCTTCAACGATAGCGGGAAGAGCATCATAGTATTTGTTGCAGGCTTCTCTGTGTTGGAAGAAGATATCACCGTTTTCAGCAGAACCGCGGAGAACGGGATGTTCGGGATTGAGGGCGCGAGCGCGGAAGGCGGCAACAGCGTCCATATCCACCATTTCACGGAGGTCTTCATAGTCCCAAGCTTCGATCTTCTGTACTTCGTGAGAGGTACGGAAACCGTCGAAGAAGTTCAGGAAAGGCACTCTGCCTTTGATGGTTGCCAGGTGTGCAACAGCACCCAGGTCCATGATTTCCTGTTGGTTGGTTTCAGCCATCATAGCAAAACCGGTCTGACGGCAAGCGTAAACGTCGGAGTGATCACCGAAGATGTTCAGCGCATGGGTAGCCACACAACGGGCAGATACGTGAATCACGCAAGGCAGAAGCTCGCCTGCGATCTTGTACATATTGGGGATCATGAGCAGAAGGCCCTGAGATGCGGTGTAGGTGGTGGTGAGCGCACCTGCGGCAAGAGAGCCGTGAACGGCACCTGCGGCACCTGCTTCAGACTGCATTTCCATAACCTTTACGGTATCGCCGAAAATGTTCTTTCTGCCTTCAGCAGAGGACCAAGTGTCGGTGAGTTCCGCCATAGGGCTGGAAGGGGTGATAGGATAGATGGCAGCATTTTCAGTGAAGGCGTAAGATACGTGCGCCGCCGCTGTGTTACCATCAATAGAAAGTTTCTTTCTTTCTACCATGTTTTGTTTCCTCCGTTTTTTGAATTTATTTTTTGAACTAAAAACATACTTTGCGGCATAACCGACCCGAGAGCCGCATTACACCAAATGACATTATAACACAACCGTAAATAAAAGTAAAGATATTTTATCTCTATTTTTAGATAAATTTTTAACAAAGTTTCTTGCCTTTGCCGCTTTTTTCTGCTCGTTTTGGCATTTTTGGAAAAACTTTCCTCTTTTGGCGGCAGAAAATCTGCGCCGCCCTTGACAAGCGGCGGCCTTTGGAGTATAATACCAAATAACGAAAGCAGGTTGAATTTTCGCAGACTTGTCCGTTCGTTTTTGGAAAAAGTTAGCCAAATTTCCATTTTTTATAAAAAACCCCACCCAAAATCAATAAAAATCATTAGATTGTGAGATACATTTATGTTAGGCGAACAAAAAGTTGTATTTTCAGGCATTCAGCCCTCGGGCAACCTGACCATTGGCAATTATCTTGGTGCCATGCGGAATTTCACCGCATTCCCAGACCACAAATGCTTTTACTGCGTGGTAGACCTTCACGCCATTACCGTCCGTCAGGTCCCCGCAGAACTGCGCCGCCGTACCTACGAGACCCTGGCGCTCTATATTGCATCGGGTCTTGATCCCGAAAAGAATACGCTGTTCGTGCAGTCCCATGTGCCTGCCCATGCGGAGCTGGGATGGGTACTCAACTGCTACACCATGTTCGGGGAGCTGGGCAGAATGACCCAGTTTAAGGACAAGAGCGCCAAGCACGCCGAAAACATCAACGCAGGTCTTTTTACCTATCCCACCCTGATGGCGGCAGATATTCTGCTCTACCAGACCGACGTGGTGCCCGTGGGCATTGACCAAAAGCAGCATCTGGAGCTGGCGCGCAACATTGCCGACCGCTTCAACGGCGTGTACGGTGACACCTTCGTGGTGCCCGAGGGCTACATTCCCCAAACGGGCATGAAAATCATGTCTCTGACCGAGCCCACCGCCAAAATGTCCAAGTCCGACCCCAATCCCAACGCCATCGTGTATATTTTAGATGAGCCCGACGCCATTATGCGGAAATTCCGCCGCGCCGTCACCGACTCCGGCAACGAGATCTGCCGCGGCGAAGGTAAGGAAGGCATTGCCAACCTGATGAGCATTTACAGTTGCTTCACAGGCAAGAGCGACGAAGAAATTGCCGCCGAATTTTCGGGCAAGGGCTACGGCATCTTCAAGGAAGCCGTTGGTGAAGCTACCGTGGAAGGCCTGCGCCACGTCCGTGAGGAATGGAAACGCCTGATGGCAGACAAGGCCTACCTGGAAAGCGTAATGAAAAAAGGTAGCGAAGAAGCCGCCTACTACGCCAGAAAGACCATGTCCAAGGTACGCAGAAAACTTGGTTTTGTGCAATAAAAAAGCGGGCTTTTGCCCGCTTTTTTAACTCTTCACTCTTCACTTTTCACTCTTCACTTTTCACTCTTCACTCAGCGGACCGTCGGGGTAGTGAAACGGCCTGTGGGTCTTAGAAAACGATTGATCATCGTTTTCCCCCACAGGTGACCGAGTCGCAGCGAGACCGCCGGTCCCTACGATTACTCCTAATTTTGCCCGCGGCAAAATTTGTAGCTCTTTTTCGCAAAGCGGAAAAGAGGTGGTTCACATCTTCGCTTTTCACTCATTCGTACGAAAAAGGAGGCAAATTGCCTTCTTTTGCTTTTTAACGACACCTGAATATGACAATGACAGAGGGAAGAGTCTCTGCTCTCGCTTCCGAGAGCAGAAAA
>JAZOBX010000111.1:0-2443 GCA_045596205.1 Eubacteriales bacterium
AACACGCTTTGCACAGCAGAGCTTTTTCTGTGAGAAATTTGCATACATTCGTAAATATTACGAATAAATCAACCGCATTTGCGAATATATTTGAAATTGCAGTTTCATAAAAATGCAAGAACTTTTTGCCAAGTATTTCCATTTTTGTGAAAACTGTCCAAAAATGTCGAAAACTCACTTTTCCACATTTCTGATTGTGGGAAATGTGGAAGGCTACAAACAAAAAAAGGAGAAACTGCCAGTTATCAACATTTTCAAGGGGGCAGAACAAAAAGTTTTCCACAAAACCCACATTTTTAAATGTGGAAAACTCTTTTTGATAAAAAAATGAAATTCTCCACTTTTTCCTCTTGACAAGGTTTTTGCGGAAAAATTAACAAGGAGGACGAACTTTGCCTCTTGCAAATTTGCAACTTTTTCTTTCGTTTTTTTGCATAAAATTACGAATTTTCAAAAACTGCTGCTTTCGTCTGAAAATACGGTGCTTTTTTCCCTTCTGCAATACAAAACGGCGTACTGCAATGCGGTACGCCGTTGGGGGTATTGGGAAAAATAGCAATGACGTGTTTTAGGATATACAAATGCTGTTGTACATCACTGGGAGAGTTCTTCTTCGGCTTTTGGCTTTTGTGTTCCCTTGCAAAGCAGGAAATAGCCGCCAATGCCCAGAGCCAGCCCTACGCCCACGATAGCAAGCACCACTGCCGTTTGGGTCAGGGGCTTGGTCTCCTCGCTTACAGGAGGCAAGGCGTTGCCGGACAGAAGATCTTCTTCTCCGGTAGAAGAAGAGGCATAGTAGCCGTCGGTGGTAAAGGTGCTCCAACCGTAGTCGGTACGGTAGGCGTCCAGCCTTGCGGCATCGTCAATATAAATCTTAAAGGTAGAGGGTGCGCCAATGACCATGTCTTTGGAGACGGTGGTGGTAATGTTGGTGCAGTCTACAAACATATAGAGACCGTCCACGGAGGACTCGGCAAAGACGTATCTGCCAAACTGGCTGATATAGGAGGTGGAAGTGACCACCAACGCTCTGGCGGAGGTTGCCCCTCTCATGGCGTAGTCGCCCACGGAGGTGACGGGAAGCTCTGCGCCCATGTCATCTTTTACCGTGTCGGGGATAATAAGAATATCCGTTGTTTTGCCAAGAGCAGTAAGTCCAGTGATTTCCCAAGTGTTGCCCGGCAGGAGCGTGTAGATAAAATACTCGTCCTCTGTTTGCACGGTGCCTTGGTTTTTCACTTCTTCCATTTCCAACATATACTGGTCAAACAGATCCCCTTCGGCAATACGGGTGGAGATCAGTTGGGTATGGCCTGCAAAGGCAGGGGCTGTCTCAAAGAGAGAAAGACTGTCTTTTGGCACGAATACCACCGCATTGGGGTCGCCCAGACGGTCGGGCGAGGGGAAGGTGGTGGGTGGGTTACAGTAGATGAAAAACGTTGTCAGGGAAAGCACTTTTTTGAAGGCGTCTTCGTCTACGGCTTGGAGGCTATCACCTGCGCCAAAGAGCAAAGTGGAAAGGGCTTTACATTTGTCAAACGCCCCTGCTTTAATGCGGGAAACAGGGATTTCATTTACCTTGTTTGGCACGTAGAGGGTTTTGAGCGTTTGCGCCAGTTGGGTGGTGTCCACAATGGCGCAGGTGCCGTCGGAGAGCATTTCGTAGACGAAGCACTCGTCATCCCAAACATACCCTTCCTCTGTTTTCACCTGCTCGGTGGCGTGGACGGGTGTTTTTTGTTCTGCCAAAAGCAGATCATCCACCAAACGGGCAGTATGGAGCGGCACGCCCATATCGTTGAGATGGAAGTTAGAATCGTAGAAATACAGCGAAGGCATGACCGCCGCCTCGGGTGTGCCCAACACAGGGCAATGGAGCGCATCCTCCAGATAGGTCACAAGAGCGGATGAAAGCGTTTTAATCTGCTCTTCTTTGGACAGGGGCAGATCGGGATCGGTCTGTACCGCCATTTCGTTCATGGGGCAAAAACCGTAATAGACGGTGGCGCCTTTTTTGGTCAGGGTGTCGATGTAGGTATTCAGATACTCTACAAAGTCGCCGTCAAAAATCTCCTTGGAAATATGAAGCGGCTTGGCGGTATCGTAGCCAAGGCCCATGATATTTTCTTCTCTTTTGAAAAGGTCGGGAGAAATATCACCGTATTTGTTAAAGTTTTTAGAATTGTATACGCCCTCGGGGTCGGGGGTGCCGTTTTTGAAATAGGACCATTTTTCCCCTGCAAAGCCCCACAGCGCGCCCCAGATATCGTACCAATCGTCACCGTCCAGCTCAAAGAGCATGGAGGGCTTGCCGTCGGTGGCTTTGAGGGCGGAGGAGCCGTTAAAATAAAGCGACAGGGTTTGCTCGTCCATTTCGGGGGCGATAATCACGATGTCTCCCTCGCTAACATGACGGCGGGAGAGGTCCAGCATGATTTTGGTG
>JAZOBX010000112.1:0-5310 GCA_045596205.1 Eubacteriales bacterium
CAAACAAAAAGAAATGTCTCCTCTTTGCACCGTAGCGGTAACGGCTTTGTCTGTGGTGGGAGCTGTGTCTCTGGGAATGCTGCTGAAAAAGAAAATGGGCAGTATCAAAAAAGAAATGAAAAAGTGCGGCTGTGAGTGCGCCAGCGCTATGGAAGACGCCATGGACACATTTTGTGACGAAGAATAACGGCTCTGCCGTTATTCTTCAACTCTTCACACCCATTTTCGCATCTGCGAAAATGGATTTCATCTGCCAAAGGCAGATTTCATCCCGCTTTGCGGGATTTCATCCTGCGAAGCAGGATTTCACTCTCTGTTCTCCGAAGGGAGAACAGAGATGCGTACCGCAAGCGAGACAGTTCAGAGCTATAGCAAAAAAGAGCGAACAATATCGCTCTTTTTTATGTATTGTATTTATCGGCCTCGGTGGTGGCGAGGGTATCGCAACGCTCGTTCATTTCGTGGCCGTCGTGGCCCTTCACCCAAGAAAAGGTCACCTCGTGGCGGTCGCAGAGACCAAGCAGCTGTTCCCAAAGGTCAGGGTTTTTGGCTTTGCCGTTTTTCCAGTTTGTGGCTTGCCACTGTCTCGCCCAACCAAGGGTCATGGCATCCACCACGTATTTGGAGTCGCTGTACACCGTGACCCGACAGATCTCCCGCAAGGCAGAAAGCCCCGATATTACCGCCATCAGCTCCATACGGTTGTTGGTGGTGGACGGCTCGCCGCCCGACAGCTCTTTTTCTATCCCTCGGTACACCAAAATCGCCCCCCAGCCCCCGGGTCCGGGATTGCCGCGACAGGCGCCGTCTGTGTATAGCGTTACTTCTTTCATGTAGTGTTTCCCCCTTCTTCCTTGGCGGTACGCCAAGGATTTCATCCGAGCTTGCTCGGATTTCATCGCAAAGCGATTTCATCTGCCACAGGCAGATTTCATTCCCACTCCGTCTTCACAACAAAAAAGCAAAAATCTTGAACTTTATTTTTCACCGTTGTCAAAATTGCTCTTTGCTGTATTAATAGAAGAAATCAGCATTCTTCTGATGGCTCCGCAATCATGCAATAGGCTTTTCGTTGTATCGAGTGACAGTATTTCTGCTTTTTCCAGAAGCTCAAGCCAATATTCCGTTTCATAGCACTCTTTGAGGGCAATGTGCATTTTAGAGATAAAATCCACCCTGCTATGCGCATATTTAGCCTCTCTTACGTTGGCACCAATGGAAGTTGCGCTACGCTCTAACTAATTTTTGAGAGCATAGTGACCTGTTATGCTGTCTATCATTCTCAAAATGCGAATGGCAAAATCCATAGACATATCGGCAAGCTTGTTTTCTGTCATTGTCATCACCTCGTTTTTGAGTATACCACAAACAAGGACAAAAAGCAAGGAGGAAATGACGTTGTTTGGAGCTTTGTTGGTGGAGGAAGCGAAAAAATGAAATCCGAGCAAGCTCGGATGATTTCCTTGTTCTTTGCTGTTTTGGTAGAGAGGACGGAGTGGAAATGAAATCTGCCTGCGGCAGATGAAATCGCTTTGCGATGAAATCCGAGCAAGCTCGGATGAAATCCTTGGCGTTCCGCCAAGGAAGAAGGGGCAAACGGATTTGGATGAGAAATTTTCGTTCTCGTCATCGTCGCTGTACTTCGTACTGCAGAGGACGAGAACGGAAATAGCAAACAAAAAATATCAATCAAAACTGTTTACTGAATATGAATTGCCAAAACCACATAAATGTTAAAAGAAGGTATAAAGCTAAGCTCTATACCTTCTTTTTGTTTGCGATTATCGCCAAATACGAAAGCCCCTTTTAGGTTCTGGGAGTTTTCAGCGCATCCTTATAGACAACGTCCAGGAGGTGGCTCATGGCTTTGTCAAAAGCGTATGCGGTTTGGGTTTGTTCGGGGAGAGACATATATCTGTAAGCATAGGCATCGTCTTGGGTGATGGCCTTTTCGCTTACGTCAATGTCAAGCACTTGTGCCAGGTAGAACACCACCAGATGTTCTTTTACCATTTCTTCGGCATCTTCTTTGAGAGCGGCTTTCCAGTCGTCTACATCCTTAAAGGCTTCGTCTCTCATGTAAGCCTTGAAGCTGTCGTGGTTTTTGTATTTGCTGGTGTAGTAGGTTTGCTTGTAGGTATCCTTTTGGTCCTTCACGGCAAGGCGAACGGCTCTTCTGGGCAGTTCCACTTTGACGTTTTCAAGCATAGTATCCCACAGCAGTTCAACAACGCCGTTGATATAATCGTTCTTGTATTCGGTTTCCAGATCGTCTTCCGCATCAACGAGCAGGACGTCGTATGCTTCGCTATCCAGCCATTTTTCAAGCACGTGGAAGCCTGCGCTCTTAACAAGACCTTCTACTGCAACGTATGCATCTTCGTATGCTTGGCAGAGGGCTTTCTTGGCGGCTTCGTCCTTGCCTTCTACTTCGAGGGCAACAAGGGCATCACGAGCGTTTTCGTAAGCGGTCTTGTTTGCATCGGTTGCAGAAGCTTTGTGAGTGAGCCATGCGCTGATGTATGCATCAACCAGGTCTTCATCATCAAATACGCTGAGGGCTTCTTTTGCGGCAACGATGGCTTTGGACAGTTCAATGGCCTTGTCCATATCGCTGTAGCTGTTGGTCACTACTTCGCGGAGTGCGATGTAAGCGGCATCAAATGCATCTACTGCGGCAGTCTTGTCTGCTTCTTCCTTGCCTTCGACAGCAACAGCAACGAGAGCGGCTTTCGCTGCATCGTATGCGGTTTTCTTTTCTTCGTTATCGGCATCTGCCTTGAGCGCCTTGAGCGCGTCTACGTATGCAGTCACAACAGCGGCGTTGGCTTCGCCAAAGAAAGCGTTGAGAGTAGCAAGTGCTTCTTCGTATGCCTTGTCAGCGGCAACGATATCTTCAGCCACTTTACCGCTGTAGTAAACGGCAACGGCGCGCTGGAGAGCATCGTATGCATCTTCAAACTTTTTCAGGGTATCTTTCTTGTTCTGCTCGGTCTTGTCCTTGATTTCCAGAGCAACGAGAGCGGCATGAGCGGCTTCGTATGCAGTCTTGTTGGCGTCTGCATCATCTGCTCTGTATGCCTTGAGAGCATCTACGTAAGCGTCGACCAGGTCTTTGTTGGAGAACAGGTCGTTTACAGCCTTCAGAGTGGTATCGTAGGTGTTGAGAGCAGTTTTGATGGCAACCAGTCTCTTAGCGTCCAGAGAATCAAAGCCGCCGGTGATGGAGGAGATGTTGGAGTAAGTGGTTTTGATTTCGCGTACGCCTACGGGGAAGATATGGAAGGTAACGGTTTTACCCTTCATTTCGGTGCCGTCCTGGGCAACGTCTTTTGCATCTTCAGCGTAAGTGTAGGGGATTTCAAGACCTTTGAATGCGGGCTTCACGTCTGCGGCGTCAGCACCGGGACGAACCACGCTCTTTACGTTGTAGGAGTAATCGCCAAGGGAAACGTAGTATTTGGTACCTGCAACGGGTGCGGTAACTTCTTCTTTGTCTACTTTTTCGTAGTGCGCCTTGGTCAGGGTGTAGTAATCGGTGTTTTCAGCCCACGCAGAAAGGTCAGCCGCACATTTTACGTACTTGCTGTTTTCGCTGTCGTAGGTGTAGTAGTTGACGTCCTTCTTGGGTTCGGTCACTTGGGTCTGGTCAACTTTTACGTAGGTATCTTCTACGTATACGTAGTGGTCACCGGTACCCCAAGCGGCGGCAATGTCTTCGTCTGCTACGGGAGCGTAGGAAACGCTACCGGAACCGTTAATGACGGAAGCGCAGATTCTCTTCACCACTTCATCGGGAATCTTGGTGGTGGAGTCGGAGAGAACCACTTCGCCTCTGGTCAGGTTGTATGCATCGTAGGTAAAGGTGTTGTTGTCGGTACCCTTCACAATGCGCAGAGCAAATTCGGTCTTGCTGTTGGCATCCTTGTAGGTAACGGTGGCAAAAATCACGTCGTTTTCTACGAAAGAAGCATCAGCTTTATTGAGAGTATCACGAACAGCCCAGTTGATGGCGAGGGTGGAGTAACCCTTTTCGCCAAAGGTAAGGGGCTTTTCGGTGGTGGCTTTCTGCTTCTGACCGATGGGAGTAGCCATCAGCTTGTCATAGAAGCCTGCGCCGTATTCAGCGTCGATGGCATCTTTGCCGTCTTTCAGGTCAATGCGCACGTTGGGCTGTTCCTTTGCACCTTCTGCGGTGGTGGTGTAGGAAATAAAGATCACGTCATCTGCGTGCAGATAGCCTGTGGTTTGGGTATTGTAGGAGTAGTCAACCACGTTCTTGTTACTGAGAGCGTCGTTAAACAGCTTGTTCAGATCTTCGCCAAAGAGCAGGTTTGCCTGAGCGGTAGCGCTGATCTGGAAATCGCAGGTGAGAGTGGGGCTCATCAGACTGCCAACGGTAAAGATCACGTCTTTTTCACCGTCGTTGTATACGCCGTAGTAGTTGAATACAGCAATATCATAGCCGTCAATGGTGCCTTTGGTGGCGGTGGGCAATTTATTGTTGTTTTTCTTCATCACAGCGGCTTTGAGGAGGGCTGCAATTTGGGCGTGAACGTCGCTCTTATCTTCGGCAATCTGTTCCCATTCAATGCCGTCGATGTTGATGTTCTCATACACCAAGCCTTCAACAAACTTGCTTAAATCTTTTTTCGCGTAATTGTAAGCTTTCCCGTTGTTACCGAAAATGGTAAAGAACAGGGAAGTTGCCACCAGCAATACTGCAATGGCACTGATCCAAAACGCCTTCTTAACCTTCATAAAACTGACCTCTTCTATTCAAAATTTTTCGTTTCCTTATGAAATGGGGGTAGGTTTTTCCCCTAAAAACGGTTATTCCATAGGACGCTGTTCCTATTATAACACAACTTCTCAAAAAAGCAAGTTATTTTTTCGCTTTTTTTTAACTAATTTGTTATTTTTTTATTATTTTTATATATCGGGCTTTCCGAAAGCGGTTTTTTGGGGGCAAAATACCGCATCAGTAGCCCTCGTCCTCGTGGAGAGGTTCGCCGTTTGCCAACCGCTGGCAGAACGTGCTCATTTTCTTTACCTCCGAGGCGTTGACGTAAAAGAGTTGGCTTTCGGCTGTTTGGTTGCCCTCTCTGTCGTATCCCTTGAGAGACACCAGCATCCGCTCGCCCGAATAGGCGTAGAAGCTGTAGCTGAACACTCTGCCGTCCAGTAAAGTCACCTTCATTTCGGTGACCTTTGCCTTCTCGTTTGTGAGCAGCGCTTCCACCTGACTCTGCGCGAGATGACGGCCGAGGCGGGGCATACAGGCCCTGGTCTGTATACCCGTTATCCTGC
>JAZOBX010000113.1:0-1931 GCA_045596205.1 Eubacteriales bacterium
ACTCTCTGTTGGCAGAAAGCGTTTCCATATCACCCCCGAAAAGGCGGATAAATTCCAGGGGGTGTGGCGTTAAAATGATGTTTTTGGATTGTTTTGCAAATAATTGTTTGCGTTGTTCGGGGCGTTTTGCCAAAAGGTTGATGCCGTCGGCGTCAATGAGGATGGGCATTGGCAGAGGGGCGGACAAAAGGGAGAAGAGCAGGTCTGCCGTCTGCTTTTCCTGCCCTACGCCACAACCAAAGATGATGGCGTCTGTCTTGGCAAGAGGAGTTTCTGCAATAGATGTTTCATAGAGTGCTTCTATGGGATAGGTGACACATTCGGGTGTTCTTGCAAGTACCAAGTCCCGCACTTCCTTTGGCGCATAGAGGGTGGTGTAGCCCACGCCTGAGCGCAGGGCGGCTTCCACCGCAAGGAGGGCGGCGCCGGGGTATGCGGGAGAGCCGCAAATCAGCGCCACTTTGCCGTAGGTGCCTTTATGGCTGTCGGGGTAGCGTTTTGGCAGAAGCTCTGCGACCGCTTGGTCGGTCAGTATGTTTTTATGCATAGGTACATCCTTATTTTAATAATGAGAAATGCCCTATCTTGGCAACAGGGCATTATTTGGAGAATAAAGATAGAAAATCAATTCTGCTTTTGGGCAAGGTAACGGTTTTGCCTTTGAGGTAATCAAGAGAGGTGGGGGTATCGTCAAAGGCAAAGGTAAGAGAATAGGCGCACAGCGCCTGATAGGTATATCCCTTTTCTCTGTCGGCTTTGTTTATGCCGTATTTTCCGTCGCCGAGCAAGGGGTGACCCACGAATGCCATGTGGGCGCGGATCTGGTGGGTACGGCCTGTATGGAGGGTAATATCCAGCAGCGAAAGGTCTTCTCTTTTGTCTACCACTTGGTATTCCGTCTCTATTTTTTTGGCAAAAGGAGGGGGGGGTTTACCGTAAATGGTGACTTTTTTAGCTTTTTCGTCCTTGGAATGCCAGGCAACCAAACGGGCGTGGGCAGGATGAGGCACGCCGTGTACCACGGCATAGTACCGCTTTTCAATTTGGTGGAGGCGGATCTTTTCGGTAAGAATCCGAAGAGCCTCTGCCGTTTTGGCGCAGATCACAAGACCGTCGGTGTTACGGTCGATGCGATGGCAAAGCGCAGGGGCAAAGGACTGCTCTTTTTGCGGGTCGTATTCCCCTTTTTGATACAGATACGCCCAAATCAGGCGAATCAGATTGTTGCCGCCGCCCGTCTCGTCCTCATGAACGGAAAGGCCTGCGGGTTTATGTACCACAAGAATCTGCCCGTCCTCATAGACGGGGGTCAGCTCCGCACGGATGCGGCCCAGCTCTTCCCTCTCCATCTTGGTTTCGCCTTCAAAAATGGATTCCGCTAAAAACAGCTGGAGGGTATCGCCTTCCTTTAGCATCTGGTTTGGCTCACAGCGTTTGCGGTTGACCTTAATCTTTTTGGTGCGGATGGATTTATACATAAGGGACGGCGGTAGCCCCGGTAGTGCCTTTTGCAGGAACTTGTCCAGTCGCTGACCGCCATCATTTTTCAAAATATGCAGTTCTCGCATTATTTGGTGCCGAACAGACGGTCGCCCGCATCACCAAGCCCGGGTACGAAGAAGGCGTGGTCGTTGAGTTTTTCATCCAATGCGGCGGCGTAAATGTCTACGTCGGGATGGTCTGCCTGGACTTTTGCCACGCCTTCGGGAGCGGCAACCAGACACATAGCAACGATATGGCGGCAACCTCTTTCTTTGAGTTTGGTAATGGCGTCGCTCATGCTGCCGCCTGTGGCGAGCATGGGGTCTACCAGAATGATCATACGCTTATCAATATCGGGGGGCATTTTGCAGTAGTATTCCACGGGCAGGTGGGTTTCGGGGTCGCGATAGAGACCGATATGTCCGATACGGGCAACGGGCACGAGGCGA
>JAZOBX010000114.1:0-2201 GCA_045596205.1 Eubacteriales bacterium
TGTAACTTTATCATTTCAAGTATACCCATAAAGCGGGCAATCAATTCAGCCTTTGAGTCAGAGTCTCTCAAAAGATAAAACAAAGACGCTCTCTTTCGGGTGGCCAATTTATTTGTGACCACGTCAATCATTTTACGAACAGACACGATTCTCGGCTTGATCAAAGGATTCACCAAGGTTGTCGGTTCCGGTTCCTCGTTTTTGCGTCTTGCCACCACCGTAGACAGCGCCTTAAAGAGTAGAGCAGGGTCAAGACCAAGAGGAAATCCCTTTTCAGGAGGAATTTCATCGTTTTCTTTAGCCATACGGCCAGAATACTGGGCATACAAAGGCTTTAACCCCTCTGCATTCTGCTTGGCTTGCTGGTATAGTAGCAACGCATTCGCCAATTCCTTACGAGGGTCTTCTTCGTTTTCGTCATCTCTTGGCAAAAGCATTTTGCTCTTAATGAGCATCAGTTCTGCCGCCATTACAATAAAATCAGAAGCAATATCCAGATCCATGCGTTCGGCTTCTTTGATATACTCCATATATTGGTCAAATATCATAGCAATCGGAATGTCTGTGATGCTGACCTTGTTTTTGTTGATCAATGTCAAAAGCAAGTCAAGGGGGCCTTCAAAGGCGTCAAGACGGAAGGTAATGCTTCTATCTTCCATTGTTGTTTACTCCAGTCTGTAAATTATAAAAAGGGAATCAGTTCAAGTAGCTTGTAAATCAGGTCTGACAAAAAGGAAACCGCATCTCCGAGCCACCCTGTCAGCGAGAAACATTTAACGATAAATGATAAAATGGGGGATGTAGCAATCGAGGGGTAAGAGAGCAGAAAATTGGAAAGCCGCGATCCCAGTAAAAGCCAAATCATAAAGAACAGAGATAGTTGTCTCTCGTGTTGCAAAAGCCAAATAAAATGTTTTTTTGGAATGAAGAGCGACAGTATTTTAGAACCGTCAAGAGGCGGCAGCGGAATCAGGTTGAACAGCGCAAATGACAAATTCATCACGTGGTTAATTTGCCAGAATAGCAACCAGTATTGCATGCACTTGAACATAAATTCCGAGACGTTTACGGCACCAAGCATGGCATTAAAACCAAGAATAGACAAAAGATAAATCAGGGCAGAAAGAATTGCTAACAGAATATTTGATGCGGGCCCTGCAACAGATACCAAAGCCATGCCTTTTCTTGGGTTCTTAAAATACCGAGCGTTGACGGGTACTGGTTTTGCCCAGCCGAATCCCACCAAAAGCATCAGTAAAGCCCCAATGGGATCAAGGTGATGCAAAGGATTGAGAGATAGTCTGCCAAGGGATTTTGCGGTAGGATCTCCCAACTTATATGAAACGTATCCGTGCGCATATTCATGTACGGTAATGGCAACCAAGATTGCAGGCAGAGAAAAGATTTTATATAAGATTTCGTTCATGTTTATCCTTCAATTTGAATAGCATCAACAATTTCGTTCCACAGTTCATTTTTTCCCACTCTGGTCAAAGAAGAAAAGGGAACGATTGTCACGGGTGTGCCGTTGAGTGCGGCAACGATATTCTCCATCGCTTCTTTCAGCTTGGTAGAAGACAGCTTGTCTACCTTGGTGGCAACGATAATGAAGGGCACGTCAGCTTCGAGCATCCATTCCACCATCATCACGTCATCGTTGGTCAGACCCACTCTCGCATCCACCAGTTGAACCACCAACTTCAGCAAATCTCGGTTAGGATTCTGGGTAAAGTAGGCATCGGTCAGGCTTGACCATTCTCTCTTGCTTTCACCTGTCCGTTTGGCGTAACCGTAACCGGGTAAATCCACCAAAAACAGTTTCTTATCCACGTCGTAAAAATTGATGGTTATGGTCTTACCTGGGGTAGAGCTGACTCTTGCCATGGATTTTCTGCCAAGCAAAGTGTTGATCAAAGAACTCTTGCCCACGTTAGAGCGGCCGGAAAAAGCCACTTGCGGCATAGGATCTTTGGGAAATTGGGAAAGTCTCCCCGCGCTGATGCGGAGTGACACCAAATTCGTATTGATTTTCATACAGTTACCTCAAATGCGAGCGGAAATAGACGATTTTTTCTGTATAATCGTCATTTCGCATATTTTTTTGTCGCCCTCTCCCTGTTCCTGTTCTCTGAAAAGAAGGGGAGGAATTTCGTCAAAAGTATGCACAAAATGGAAAACGAGCGCTTCTTTTACCATTGGAT
>JAZOBX010000115.1:0-7630 GCA_045596205.1 Eubacteriales bacterium
GGAAGGGTCAGCAGATCGAAAAGGGTCAGGTCATCGCAGACGGTCCCTCCACCCAGGAAGGTGAGATCGCTCTTGGTAAGAACGTCCTCATCGGCTTCATGACCTGGGAAGGCTATAACTACGAAGACGCCGTTCTTCTCAACGAACGCCTGGTTCGTGATGACGTATACACCTCCATTCACATTGAAGAATACTCCATTGAAGCCCGCGACACCAAGCTCGGCCCGCAGGAAATCACCCGCGAAGTGCCCAACGTTGGTGACGACGCGCTCAAAGATCTGGACGCAGACGGTATCATCAGAGTAGGTACGGAAGTACGCTCCGGTGACATTCTCGTCGGTAAGGTCACTCCTAAGGGCGAAACCGAGCTGACCCCCGAAGAACGTCTCCTTCGCGCCATCTTCGGCGAAAAGGCAAGAGAAGTGAGAGATACCTCTCTCAAACTGCCTCACGGGGAATCGGGTATCGTTGTGGACGTAAAAGTATTTGACCGTTCCAACTCCGACGACCTCGCTCCCGGTGTCAACAAAGTCGTTCGCGTCTATATTGCGCAAAAACGTAAGATTTCCGTAGGCGATAAGATGGCAGGCCGCCACGGTAACAAGGGTGTCGTTTCCCGCATTTTGCCCCCCGAAGACATGCCCTTCTTGCCCGACGGTACACCTCTTGATATCGTGCTGAATCCTCTGGGCGTGCCTTCCCGTATGAACATCGGTCAGGTGCTGGAGGTTCACCTTGGTATCGCCTCCCGCCGTCTGGGTCAGAAGATCATGACCCCTGTATTTGACGGTGCCAACGAGCAAGACATTATCGAACAGCTCCGCAAGGCCCACTACTGCCGCGAAGTACGTGCAGGGGAAAGCCTCAAGGGCAAAGCCGTGTTCACCGAAACCGTGGACGAAAACGGCAACAAGGACCTGGTCCGCGTGCCCGACGAAGTGGTCAACGATGATGCCAGACTCATGGAACTTATGGAAAGAGAAACCGTTCGCGTCATCGACGGTAAGATCACCCTCTACGACGGTAGAACGGGTGAGCCCTTCGATAACCCCGTAACGGTTGGTATCATGTACTATCTCAAGCTTCACCATCTGGTTGACGATAAGATTCACGCCCGTTCCAACGGTCCGTACTCCATGGTCACCCAGCAACCCCTTGGCGGTAAGGCACAGTTTGGCGGCCAGCGCTTTGGTGAAATGGAAGTTTGGGCGCTTGAAGCGTATGGCGCTGCATACACTCTGCAAGAAATCCTCACCGTAAAGAGTGACGACGTCGCAGGTAGAACCAAGACCTACGAAGCCATCGTCAAGGGACAGAACATTCCCACTCCCGGCGTACCTGAATCCTTCAAGGTGCTGGTAAAGGAACTGCAATCCCTTGCCCTGGACGTTAAGGTGCTTGACGCAGAAGGTAACGAAGTGGAACTCTCCGACATCATCGAAGAAGATACCTCCCGCACTCCCGCCACCATCGAAGAGATTGATGAAGCCGTGGACCGTGCTATGATGGAAGGCGATGACGAAGATGACGTGGATGAGGAAGACTACGACGAGGACTACGATGAAGACGAAGACGAAGTCTATGACGAGTCCGAAGACCTCTACGACGACGAAGACAACTTCGACCTGTAAGACAGGCCACAAATTAAATTAGAGAGGAACGCTCGGTGCAATAGCACCGTTAGGATAACAAACGATGGAAAGAAAAGCATTTGATTCAATCAGAATCGGTCTTGCTTCCCCTGAAATGATTCGTTCTTGGTCTTACGGCGAAGTAACCAAAGCCGAAACCATCAACTATCGTACGCTCAAAGCCGAAAGAGACGGTCTCTTCTGCGAGCGTATCTTTGGCCCGACCAAGGATTGGGAGTGCATGTGCGGTAAGTACAAGCGCGTCCGTTCCAGCGGAAAGGTCTGCGAAAAGTGTGGCGTTGAAGTCACCACCAAAAAGGTACGCCGCGAACGTATGGGGCATATTGAACTGGCAGCCCCCGTTTCCCACATCTGGTATTTCAAGGCTATCCCCTCCCGTATGGGTCTGCTCCTTGATATGTCTCCCAGACTGCTGGAAAGAGTCCTCTATTTCGCTCGCTACATTGTGATTGATCCGGGTAGCACACCGCTGGAAGAGAAGCAATTACTCACCGATGACGAATACCGTAGCGCATATGCGAAATACGAAAATGACTTCCGTGCCGGTATGGGCGCAGAAGCCGTCAAAGAGCTTCTTCAGAGAATTGACATTGAGAAGCTGTCCAAAGAACTCAAAGAAGAGCTGGCAACCGCCAGCGGCCAGAAGAAGGTCCGCATCATCAAGCGTCTGGAAGTGGTAGAAGGCTTCCGCAAATCCGGCAACAAGCCCGAATGGATGATTCTTGAAGCCCTCCCCGTCATTCCCCCCGACATTCGCCCCATGGTGCAGCTGGACGGCGGCCGCTTTGCCACCTCCGACTTGAACGAACTTTACCGCCGCGTCATTAACCGTAACAACCGTCTGAAAAAGATGTTGGAACTCCACGCGCCCGGTATCATTATCCGCAACGAAAAACGTATGCCCCAGGAATCCGTGGATGCCCTTATCGACAACGGCAAACGCGGTAAACCTGTGACAGGCGCCTCCAACCGTCCCCTGAAATCTCTGTCCGAAATGCTGCGCGGTAAGCAAGGCCGTTTCCGTCAGAACCTTCTGGGTAAGCGCGTTGACTATTCCGGCCGTTCGGTTATCGTTGTAGGACCCGAACTGAAAATTTACCAATGCGGTCTGCCTAAGGAAATGGCTCTGGAGCTGTTCCGTCCCTTCGTGATGAAACGCCTTTTAGAGACCCAAAAGGCAAACAGCATCAAAGATGCCAAAAAGAAAGTGGACAAAGTGCAGCCTGAGGTCTGGGACGCTCTTGACTACGTCATCCGCGAGCATCCCGTATTGCTCAACCGCGCGCCCACGCTTCACCGTCTGTCCATTCAGGCATTCGAGCCCGTTCTGGTTGAGGGTAGAGCCATTAAGCTCCATCCCCTGGTATGTACCGCGTTTAACGCCGACTTCGACGGTGACCAGATGCCTGTGCACTTGCCTCTGTCTGCTGAGGCGCAAGCAGAAGCGCGCTTCCTGATGCTCTCTGCCAACAACCTGCTCAAACCCGTCAACGGCCGCGCCGTTACCGTACCTTCTCAGGATATGGTGCTTGGTTCCTACTATCTCACCCTTGACCGCCCCGATGAAAAGGGCTGTGGCAGATCCTTCCGTAACTTTGACGAAGCCGTTATGGCTTACGAAAACGGTCAGATCGGTCTCCACGCCGCCATCAAGGTGAGAGTGACCAAGGAAATCGACGGCGAAACCAAGTCTGCTGTCATTGACACCACCCTTGGCCGTTTGATCTTCAACAGCAAGCTGCCCCAGAACCTGGGTTACGTGGACAGAACCGACCCTGCCAACGCCTTCAAGCTGGAAGTTGACTTTGTTACCACCTCCTCCAAGTTGAAGGATATCGTTGACCGTACCATCAAATACCACGGCTTTGCCGCCGCCGCTCGCGTGCTGGACGATATCAAAGCCATGGGCTATAAATACTCCACCAAGAGCTCCATTTCCATCTCCGTGTACGACATGACCATTCCTCCTGAAAAGGCAGGTCTGATCAAAGCCGCAGAAGAAAAGGTACTGGAAATCTCTCAATGCTATGAAGAAGGTGAATTCACCGACGAAGAACGCTACAAACAAACCATCGCCGTTTGGGAAGACACCACCAAGGTGCTGACCGACCGCCTCATCGCAGGCTTTGATAAGTACAACTCCATCAACATGATTTGTACCTCCGGTGCCCGCGGTTCTATGAAACAGATGAGACAGCTGGCAGGTATGCGCGGTCTGATGTTCGCAACCAACGGTAAAACCATGGAAATCCCGATTAAGTCCAACTTCCGTGAAGGCATGACCATGCTGGAATACTTTATCGGTGCAAAAGGTTCCCGTAAATCCCTGTCCGATACCGCTCTCCGTACGGCAGACTCGGGTTATTTGACCCGCCGTCTGGTAGACGTTTCCCAAGACGTGATCATCCGCGAAAAAGACTGCGGTGCCAACGAGGGTATCGTTGTCAGCGAAATCCGCACACCCGACGGTAAGCATGTGGTGGAAAGCTTTAAGGAAAGATTGGTTGGCCGCTTCACTTTGGACGACGTAAAGAATCCTCATACAGGCGACCTTATCATTGCCAAGAACCAGATGATCCGCGAAGAGCATGCCGACAGCATGATCAACTCCGGTATCACCGAGCTGGCAGTACGTACCATTCTCCGCTGCCGTGCCCGCAGAGGCGTTTGCGCTCACTGCTACGGTATGGACCTTGCCCACGGTGCAGAAGTCAACGTAGGTGAAGCAGTTGGCGTTATCGCCGCTCAGTCCATCGGTGAACCCGGTACCCAGCTGACCATGAGAACCTTCCATACCGGTGGTGTTGCAGGTTCCGATATTACCCAGGGTCTGCCTCGCGTTGAAGAACTCTTTGAAGCTCGCCGTCCCAAAAAGCCCGCCATCATTACCGAACAAAACGGTACTGTGAAGATCGTGCCCGAAAAGAAGACCAGCCGTATCGTGATCACCGACCATGCCGACGACGGCACCGAAATGGTGGTCAGCTACGACGTTCCCTTCGGTATGCAGATCAACGTCTCTGACGGCGCGTACGTCACCCGCGGCCAGGCGCTTACCGACGGTTACCTTGCTCCCGCAGACGTACTCCGCCTGAAGGGCATTGACGCCGCCTACGACTACATTATCCGCGAAGTACAAAAAGTGTACCGCGGAGAAGATGTAGAAATCAACGATAAGCACATCGAAGTCATCGCCCGCCAGATGACCAGAAAAGCCAAAGTGGAAGACGCAGGCGACACAAGTCTGCTCTCCGGCAGCACCGTGGACGTCAGCGAACTCCGCGCTGAAAACGAAGCCATTGAAGCCCGCATTGCCGCAGGCGAAATGACGCTCCGTCCCGCCACCGCCGAACCTATGCTTCTGGGTATCACCAAGGCCGCGCTGATGACCGAGTCCTTCCTGTCTGCCGCGTCCTTCCAGGAAACCACCAAGGTGCTCACCGAAGCCGCCATCCGCGGTAAACGTGACCATCTGCTGGGCCTCAAAGAAAACGTCATTATCGGTAAACTCATCCCTGCAGGTACAGGTCTGGATGCTTACCGCTCCGTGGAGGTGGAAGACACCGAAACCCCCGTTTCCGCCGAGACTGATGAGTGGACGGAAGAAGGCTTTATCGCTGAATAATGCATTTGTGCATTTTTCATAGACTTTATTTCAATTTTTTAGGCAAAAATAAAATTAGTTCTTGACAAAGTCATATTAACAATGATATAATATGATGTCGGGTTTTGGGATAGACGCAAAACAGCCTATCCCAAAGCCAATGCTGATTCTCGTCGAACCGCAAGATTCGGCGTATCGGATAAACATTTAGAATATGAAGAAGGAGGAAAAAAATGCCAACGTTTAATCAGCTCGTGAAGAACGGTCGTGCGAAATCGACTTACAAGTCTAAAGCACCGGTGCTTCAAAAAGGTGTCAACACCCTGAAAAACACCACCGTTAACCAGAGCGCGCCCCAAAAAAGAGGCGTTTGCACTAAGGTTACCACCACCAGCCCTAAGAAACCTAACTCTGCATTGCGTAAAATTGCCAGAGTGCGTCTGACCAACGGCATGGAAGCAACTTGCTACATTCCCGGTATCGGCCACAACCTGCAAGAACACTCTGTAGTGTTGATTCGCGGCGGTCGTGTACGTGACTTGCCTGGTTGCCGTTACCACATCATCCGTGGTACATTGGATGCTCAAGGTGTTGCAAACCGCAGACAAGGGCGTTCTAAGTACGGCGTGAAGCGCCCGAAGAAGTAATAACCAAATGGTTATTGCGTTGTGCCGTCATCAATCTTTATAATTCGAAATGTTTGTTTTATGATTTGATGCTGACGAGCACTTGCGGTATTCAGAGAAGAATACCGAGTACCTGTGATTTCAAATACTATGAAGGAGGGAAGAACAGTGCCTAGAAGAGGTCAGATTTCCAAGAGAGAAGTCCTGCCGGATCCTATGTATAATTCTCAGCTGGTTACCAAGCTGATCAACAACATTATGCTGGACGGTAAAAAAGGCGTTGCGCAAAAGATCGTTTACGATGCTTTCGCTACCATCGAGGCAAAACTCGGTGAAAACGCATTGGACGTATTCCAAGCTGCTCTTGAAAACGTTATGCCTGTGTTGGAGGTTAAGGCTCGCCGTGTAGGCGGCTCTAACTACCAGGTTCCTATGGAAGTAAGAGCAGAACGTCGTCAAACACTCGGTCTCCGTTGGCTCACCAGCTACGCAAGAAGTCGTGGCGAAAGAACCATGGCTGAGAGATTGGCAGCAGAAATTATGGATGCTAAGGCTGGTGCAGGTGGCGCTTTCAAGAAGAAAGAAGACGTCCATCGTATGGCAGAAGCCAACAAAGCATTCTCCCATTTCAGATTCTAATTTCAACTTAAAAAACACGTGCAAAATACCTGAGGAGAAAATATGCCAAGACAGTATTCATTGGAGAACACACGCAATATCGGCATCATGGCACACATTGACGCCGGTAAGACCACCACTACCGAACGTATTCTGTTTTATACCGGTAAAACACACCGTATCGGTGAAACCCATGACGGCACAGCCACCATGGACTGGATGGCACAGGAACAAGAAAGAGGCATTACCATTACCAGTGCTGCAACCACTTGTTTTTGGCGTGGAAACCGCATAAATATTATTGATACTCCCGGTCACGTAGACTTTACGGTAGAAGTTGAGCGTTCGCTCAGAGTTCTTGACGGTTCGGTGACTGTTTTCTGTGCTAAGGGTGGCGTTGAGCCCCAGTCAGAAACTGTTTGGCACCAAGCAGACAAGTACCGCGTTCCCCGTATGGCATACGTGAATAAAATGGACATCACCGGCGCGAACTTCTATCGCGTGGTCGATATGATCCATGAACGCCTTCACGCAAACGCCGTTCCGATTCAGCTGCCCATCGGTTCTGAATCCAGCTTCCGCGGCATCATTGACCTGATGACCATGGAAGCAGACGTCTACTACGACGATCTGGGACAGGATATGCGTGTAGAGCCTATTCCCGCAGATATGCTGGAAAAGGCAGAGCAGTATCATCAACAGATGATCGAATCCATCGCAGAGACCGATGAAGAACTCTTCGAGAAGTTCTGCAATGAGGAAGAGATCACCGTTGAAGAACTGAAAAAAGCGCTTCGCAAAGCCACCATTGACAATAAGATCGTTCCCGTTGTTTGCGGTACCTCTTATAAGAACAAGGGTGTGCAGAAGCTGCTGGATGCCATCATTGATTTCATGCCTGCGCCTACCGACGTAGCCAATATCCGTGGCATCAACCCCAGAACCGAAGAAGAGGAAGAAAGACCTTCTTCCGACAGTGCGCCCTTCTCCGCTTTGGCGTTTAAGATTATGACCGACCCCTACGTGGGTAAGCTGTGCTTCTTCCGCGTATACTCCGGCTCCCTGAAGAAGGGCGACGTGGTGTACAACCCCGTAAAGGGTAAGGAAGAACGCCTGGGCCGTATTCTGCA
>JAZOBX010000116.1:0-2613 GCA_045596205.1 Eubacteriales bacterium
CTTTACGGCAATTACACAACCCTTGTTGTGCCCATGTTTAATCTCCCGTCCGTGTTTGTGAACGCTATTGCTTATGCCATTGTTCCCGCTATTTCCGCCGCATTGGCTATGCAGAAGCGGGATGAGGCAGACAATTTAGCAGAGAATGCCATTGGCTACACCACCACGATTTGCATTCCTGCAGCTCTGGGGATCGGCACATTCAGCTTTTCTATACTGTCCACGGTTTTTCCTCTCTCTTCAGCCAAGCTTGCAGCCCCTTATCTCACCGTGATTTCTCCCGGAATCGTCTTTATCTGTCTTCTTGCTGTCACCAATTCCATTTTACAAGCCCATGGGCATCCAAGACTTCCTATCCTATCGCTTTTGACAGGCGCTACTCTCAAAATTCTAACAGGCTATTTTCTCATTGGTACCCCAAAATTGGGAATGATGGGTGCACCGATCGGCACGGTTATTTGCTATGCTGCGGCATCACTCATGAATTTGGTTTTTGTAATGCGAAAAACCAGAGTCCACATCCGTTTTGCAAGTGTATTCCTTCGTCCCTTGTGGGCATCGTGTATAGCCGTCGCGACGGCAGTTGGTTTTGACCACCTTCTCTCGCACACCGTGCCGAATACCGTAAGATTGCTTCTTGTCATACTGATTGCCGTCTTGCTGTATCTTGTGATTGCTGTAAAAACCAAATTGATTCACATGGAAGAAATCAGAAGAATTCAGGTGTTTGACAGATTTTTGCGTCTGTTTGACCGCACTTATCATAAAAGGCAAAAAGGAAACTGGTAAATATTGGTAAAAATGTACAAAATATTTTAAAAAAACAAGAAAAAATGGAGTAATATGGTAAAAATATATTGCATTTGGCCGTTTTTCATGTTATAATGAAGAAAACTTTTAAAACAGAAAGGATTTTGTCATGAATAAAACTGAACTCGTTGAAATCGTTGCCTCCAAAGTAGAATCCTCCAAAAAAGCTGCTGATGCCGCTGTATCCGCTGTATTTGAAGCAATTGCTGAAGCTCTTGCTAAAGGCGAAAAAGTGCAACTCATCGGCTTTGGTACTTTCGAAGTAAAGAACGTAGCTGAAAAAGAAGGCAGAAATCCCCAGACTGGCGAAGCTATCAAAATTCCTGCTTGCAAACGCCCCGCATTCTCCGCAGGCAAGAGCTTGAAAGACGCTGTTAACAAATAATCATGCGCCTTGATAAGTTTCTGAAGGTGTCTCGCATCATCAAAAGGCGTACAGTTGCCAATGAGGCGTGCGATGCGTCTCACGTTACGGTAAATGGAAAGCCCGCCAAGGCTTCTTACGAAGTTAAAATCGACGATGTGATTGAAGTCACCTTCGGAGTCAGAACGCTCCGCGTACGCGTGCGCTCCATTGTGGATAGTACGAAAAAAGCAGACGCTTCTGAAATGTACGATGTTTTATCGTAAATACAGCCCTCTGAACCTCTGGTTCGGAGGGCTTTTGTTCTATTCCTCGGTTTTGCTTTGTATATTTATATAAAAGGAAGAAAACGGAGGAAAAAAAGATGACGAATCCCCAAGGCAAACTGCAACCTTCACATAGAAGCGAATCTCTCACTTTGCTTGATCGAACACGCCTTTCTCTTTGTGGCGTTACCAATGTGATCAGTTTTGACGAAACAGCCGTGGTGCTGGAAATGGAAGAATCTACTTTAACTGTGGAAGGAGAAATGCTCCATGTCAGTAAACTGTCTCTTGAGGAAGGGGTGGTAGAAGTAGAGGGAAGGGTATGCGGACTCTTCTATAGCGATGGGAAAAGCAAGCAAAAAATCAGCTTTTGGAAAAAATGGGGAAAGTAAAATGTCAGTTGACATGACTCTCTATTTGTGGCAGATTCTGTGGGCATTTTTATCGGGCATTTTCATTGGAGTATTTGCCATTTTTTTAAGGATCAAAACCGTTTCGTCAAAAATGGAAAACGGTATTCAAAGAGCAAAAGAGAAGTTAAACGAAATATTTGGAATTTCTAAGCGAATCCACAAAGGGCAAAGAAAGAATACCGTAAACCGGATCGGAAAAATCGCAGCAGATCTGTTTTTTGGCGTGTCTTTAGGCGTATTTTTAACCGTATTTGCTTATGCCACCAACGACGGCATTTTGCGCTGGTTTTCTTTGCTGGCAGGAGCAACTTCTTTTATTCTCACCTTGTTTTTGCTCAACGGTCCGTTGACAGCAGGCATCACCTTGCTTTTTCATTTGCTGAAATGTATCGTTCATTTGTCTCTCAAAATACTTTTAAAACCTTGTCGCATCATCGTTGGTTATCTTTCGCACCTGTTTCTACCCATTTACCGAAAATGCATATTGATTTTCTTGTGTATTCGTGATAAAATAAAGACAGTACATCAGAAAAGCGAAACAAAACGAAATCTCAGGACTTTTAAAAATCGCATAAATAAGGATATTATTTTATGGCAGAAGAAGTAATCAGAAGAATACAAGCCTCATCTATTGAAGAAGCAGTTGCCGATGCGCTGAAAAAGGCGAATCTCTCTCTCCCTCGTGATATCGTCTCTGCATTAGAGAAGGCATATCAGCAGGAAACGGATGATTTGCCAAAAAAGGCCATGTATTACGTTC
>JAZOBX010000117.1:0-1534 GCA_045596205.1 Eubacteriales bacterium
TGCCCTACTGTACCAAAGAGAGATGCAAGACCAGCTGTCTATGCTCTCCCACCGCCTCTCCGTTCCCACCGATAAAGTGGCAGAAGGCGTTGTCCGTCTCTCTGAGGAGATGGCAGAGCTGCGCCAAACCATCTACCGTCTCCGCAAAAGCGTCACCGACCTGCGGATTGCCTCCGCCGTCCCAAAAGACGGCTTTATCCTCTTTTTTGAAGAAAAAGCCAGCCAGGAAGATATGCGAAGCGTTCTCAACGGCTGTGTAGACCGCTGTGAAAAAGCCTGCGGCTTTTTCGTGGGAAATGACAAAGACGGCTACCGCTTTACCTTAACCTCCCGCCGCTATTCCATGGCAGACCTGGCAGAAACCCTGCGGAATATCCACTCTGCCAAATGCGGCGGCTCAAGAGAAATGATCTCAGGCACGATCCCCCTCACAAAAGAAGATATCACAAGTTTTCTCAAAGTCTATTTACGATAAAGGAAGTATCAATATGTACGGTGCCATTGTGGGCGATATCATCGGCTCTGCCTATGAAAGCAATCCCACCAAAGACAAGCATTTTCCCCTCTTCACCGCAGGTAGCACCTTCACCGACGATACCGTCATGACAATTGCCATTGCCCACGCCCTCTCTGCCTATGACGAAACCGAGGATCTGCACTATTTTCGCCAAGCTGTCGTCAAACACATGATAGACCTGGGCAACCGCTATCCCGACCGTGGCTACGGCCATATGTTCGCCCGCTGGTTAGACAGTGCCGACCACACCCCCTACGGTAGCTTCGGCAACGGCTCTGCTATGCGTGTGTCTCCCGTGGCGTGGTACGCCACCTCGCTTATGCAAGCCGAAGCGCTGGCAGAAGCCTCCGCCGACGTCACCCACAACCACCCCGAAGGCATCCGCGGTGCCAAAGCCATTGCCGCCGCCGTCTATATGGCAAGAAAAGGGAAGACCAAATCCCAGATCCGCGCCTACATAGAAGCCAACTACTATACCCTTGATTTCACCCTTGACGCCATCCGCGAGAGCTTCACCTTCAGCGATACCTGTCAGGACACCGTCCCCGTAGCCATCGTGGCATTCCTTGACTCCACCTCCTTTGAAGACGCCATCCGCTGTGCCGTTTCCGTCGGCGGCGACACCGACACCATCGGTTGCATGACAGGCGCCATCGCCGAAGCCTTCTACGGCATCCCCGAAGACATTCTGGAAAACGCCCTCTCTCGCCTGGACGATGACCTCCGCGCCGAGGTGGATGATCTTATGCTTTATTTAGAGCAATAAACGAATACTCCGCAATTTTACAGAGCCCAAAATCCCCCCCAACCTATGCCTTCCCCAAAGTGGAAAAGTCTCCATAAATGGAGACTGGCGAAGCGGCCTGTGGGTCTTAGAAAACGATTGATTATCGTTTTCCCCCACAGGTGACCGAGCCGCAGCGAGACAAGGGGGACCGCTTGCGGTGGATGAGGTGTTTTCCTAACACAACTTAATATTGCCTCCCCCCGTGAGGGAGCTGGCTTGCGAAGCAAGAC
>JAZOBX010000118.1:0-2575 GCA_045596205.1 Eubacteriales bacterium
GTTAGCACAAAGCTAAAGTCACGCAGGCTCCTTCCGTCACGGCTACGCCATGCCACCTTCCTCCCGGAGGAAGGCTTTTTTGCTACTCTCATTATAACACAAATCGGCAGAGAAAACAAGTTCTCCGCCGATTTTTTGTGCCTGCCTATTTCTCCGCTAAGAATGCAGAGAGAACGGCACGCCATTTTCTTTCTATTCAAGAAAAAATATCGTCTTTATAACAAATAAACAAGATTAGTTTTCGCTATTCCAGACCACAGGGCAATCGCTGTCGTTCCATTGGTCGCTCCAGCTGGGATTTTTTGCTTCAAATGCGCTTGTAATGGTCAGACTGCTGCAACCGTGGAATGCCTTGTCGCCAATGGTTGCCACGTGAAGCGGAATATGGATGGATGAGAGGGAAGCGCAACCCCAAAAAGAAGCGCCGCCAATGCTGATCAAACCTTCCCCAATGGTGAAACTGTCAAGCGCGCTGCATCCGTAGAAAGAACCGTAACCAATATGCGTCACGCTGCTTGGCAATACCACGCTCGTCAGCTTGGTGCAACCGTAAAAGGCGCGAGGGCCGATAGAGCCAAGCCCTTCTGTGAGATTGACACTTTCAAGAGCGGTGCAACCGTAAAAACAGCGAGCGCCAATATATTCTACCTTTTGCGGAATACTGATTTCTTTTAGCGAAGTGCAACCGTTAAAGGCGCTGTCGTCCAGAACGGTGAGATTCTCTCCCCAGGTAATACTCTCCAGATTGGTGCAGTCCGCAAACGCAGACACGCCGATTTTTTCCACGCTGTCGGGAAGAGTCACATTCACCAAACCGAGGCAACCTGCAAAGGCATTATTGCCAATAGCTTTAATATCATCAGGGATTTCTGTACTGCTAAGTCCCAATATAAGGGTTTTGGTTTCTGTGTCAATCAGGCAGTTATTTTGGCTGAAATAGTGGGGGTTTTGCTCAGAAACGGTCAAACTGGTAAGGTTTTCACAACCAAATACGGCAGAATAGCCAATGTGCGATACGCTATTCGGGATAGAAAGAGACGTCAGCGACTTGCAGTTCTGAAAGGCGGAAGTGCCAATCATGGTCAGGCTTTCGGGCAAAACAAGGTTACTTAGAGAAGTGCAATCGGCAAAGGCATTGTTGCCGATTTCCACCAAGTCACCGTCAAACTGCACCGTCTCTAAATTTTCGCAACCGGCGAATGCCTCGTGCTCAATCACGCCGTCCTTCAAATTGATGAAACAGAGCGACTTGCAGTTCATAAACGCCCTTTGACCAACCAGAGAAATGTTCGCGCCGCAGTATACCTGCTCAATGTCACACCCTGCAAATGCATACGCCTTCACAGCGGTAATGGGTATGCCGTTGTATGCATCGGGAAGCACCAAAATTTTGGGCAAATCGCTCTTAGACTTGGGGGCTATGGCATAGGTGCCGTCTTCGGTGTAAGTATACTTAAACAGTTCGGGCTCTGGGGTAAGATCGGGCGAGTTGGTTACGCCTCCGTTTTCACCGCACCCATAAAGTAAAACTGTCATGCCAAGCAGCAGTAAAATCAAGGTGAAGCATATCGTTTTCCGTTTCATTTGTTCCTCCCAATGCATTGCCTTCACGGCTGATGATTTCCATCTACGATTATATAGGAACCCACGCCAAAAGTCAACTTTTGTCAGTAAAAACCTTCCAAAAGAATTGTAAATATTTTATTTACGGAAAAATAGCGCAAACTGTTGAAAAAAAGAAGGTTTAGTGATATAATATTACAGTTAAAAAGAAATATACGTGCAAAATATGTATCTTGTATGCGCATTTTGAGATGTTGACCAACCAAGGAGTTTAAAATGTCACCACAAAACCAAAAACCTTCTTTGGCATCCCGCCCTGCGGTGCTTGTGGCAACAGCCTTGCTCTGTTGCGCCCTTTGGGGAAGTGCCACCCCCGCCATCAAAAACGGTTACCGTCTGCTGGAAATCTCAGGCGTGGCGTCAATTATGCTGTTTGCAGGCATCCGCTTTCTTTTGGCAGGGCTGATGACCGTTGCCATTTTCAGCGTAGCCGAGAAAAAAGTCCTTGTACCTAAAAAAGAGAACCTCAAATACGTGCTGGTCATCAGCGCCTTCCAGACGGTACTCCAATACGTGTTTTTCTACCTCGGTCTTGACAATACCACGGGGGTGAAAGGCACCGTTGCCAGCGGCTCGGGCGCATTTTTTGCCCTGCTCATTGCCGCCTTGATTTTCCGCCAGGAAAAATTCACTCTGCGAAAAATCATTGCCTGTATTTTGGGCTTTTCGGGGATTGTGCTGATGAATATCAGCGGCCTTTCTGCCACGGGTGGCAAGGGGGATTTGCTGGGCGTGATATTCGTGCTGATTTCCACCGTTGCCGCATCCTTTGGCTCTGTGTTTATCAAACGCTTCTCTGCCTACGAAAACCCCGTAACCCTGAGCGGTTATCAATTCGCCATCGGCGGCGTGTTTATGATCGCGGTAGGGCTTTGCATGGGCGGTAAGATCAACTTAGGCAACTTTGTCGGCGTCCTTGACCTGCTCTATCTGGGGCAAGTCGGAGGCCAAG
>JAZOBX010000119.1:0-1688 GCA_045596205.1 Eubacteriales bacterium
CTGGCTGTCCCCACAGTGCTGGCGCAACTGATCAATATGCTCTACAATATCGTAGACCGCATCTATATCGGCCATATGCCGGAAAACGGCGACCTGGCGCTCACGGGCGTGGGCGTGGCAATGCCCATTATCCTGATTGTGTCTGCATTCGCATCTCTTGTAGGATCGGGCGGCGCGCCCAGAGCTTCCATTTTCATGGGGCAAAAGGACAACGAAAGTGCCGAAAAAACCCTTGGTACCTGTCTGGCGCTCCAGCTGCTTTTGTCTGCTGTGCTCACGTTTGTGTTACTTCTGTGGAACAGGGAACTGCTTATTTGGTTTGGTGCCAGCGAAAACACGGTAACCTACGCCGTCGACTATTTGAAAATCTATGCCCTCGGCACCCTCTTCGTCCAACTTACCCTCGGCATGAACGCCTTTATTACCGCCCAAGGCTTTACCAAGGCATCCATGCTTACCGTCACCGTGGGTGCTGTCAGTAATATTATTCTGGACCCTATCTTTATTTACGGTTTTGGTATGGGTGTAAAAGGAGCAGCCCTTGCCACCGTCATCTCCCAAGCCATTTCCGCAGTATGGGTCATGCTGTTTCTCTTTTCCTCCAAAAGTCTCCTGCGCATCCGTCTTTCCCATATCCGTTTTGCCCCAAAATTTCTCATTCCTTGTGTAGGTCTTGGCTTAGCAACCTTTATCATGACCTCCAGCGACAGCATTATCACAGGCTGTTTTAATACTTCTCTGCGTAAATACGGAGGAGACATTGCCGTGGGGGCGATGACCATTCTCAGCTCCGTCATGCAATTTGCCATGCTCCCCCTTTCCGGTATTGCCCAAGGCGCCCAACCCATACTGAGCTATAACTACGGCGCAAAGAACGCCGAAAGAGTAAAAAAGACCTTCAGACTGTTGCTTTTGACCTGCATCACGTATTCCGTCCTGTTGTGGTCTGCTATTATGCTGTTCCCGGGCGCATTCGTTTCACTTTTCACCACAAAGCCTGAGCTTGCCTCATTTGCCAAGGGCGTGATTCGCATCTATCTTGGCGCCGTGTTCCTTTTTGGCATCCAGATTGCTTGTCAGATGACCTTTGTGTCTCTGGGAAAAGCCGCCTCTTCGGTTTCTGTGGCGATCATGCGCAAATTTGTGTTGCTTTTGCCCTTGATTTATCTTCTGCCCCGCTTTATTTTAAACAAAACAACAGCTGTCTATATGGCAGAACCCATCGCTGACGTCATCGCCGTCACCTACACCTCCATTCTCTTTTATTTTCAATTCCGCAAAGCCCTCAGGCAAATCTCCTAAACTGTTAATTTTCGTGATAGTATTTTGTTTCACCGCAAAAAAGCATATTTTGGGGCAAACAGCAAATACTAAACCTCAAACAGAACAACGGAGGTTTATATGTTCAAACACGAAAAACAGTTATTTCATCCCGTCGCAGTCGAAAGACCCAACCCTCAGTACGCCGCCCTACTCCAGGAGCAGCTTGGGGGTGGCAACGGTGAGCTGAAGGCAGCCATGCAGTATATGTCCCAAAGCTTCAGAATCAAAGACCCTGCCATCAAAGATCTTTTCCTGGATATTGCCGCAGAGGAACTTGGACACATGGAAATGATTGCCCAGACCATCAATCTGCTCAACGGCCACGAAGTAGACGCCGCCAAAGTGCAGGCAGGCGAGGTGCAGAC
>JAZOBX010000120.1:0-2144 GCA_045596205.1 Eubacteriales bacterium
ATCATGATATCATGATATCACTTTATCTTGATAAACCCTTATCACACAAGGCATTGAGAGCTCGCTCTAAACGAATTTCCAATGCCGTCTTTTTTTAGCAAAACCATCTTTTTGCTGTTTTCCTCTTGACATTCATCCCCAAAAATGATACACTATTCCCACAAAACAAAATAGAAAAACTGCCACCGGGTAGTAAATGCAAAGCATTTGTTTTCGTATCGTTAGGTCTTTGAAGATACGAACAACAAATGCTTTTTTTGAGGATATAACCATGAAACACTATTTTACCAAAAACGAAAAAATCCTTTGGTCCGCTTCCGTATTACTGATACTTGTTGCTTTTTTGCTGTTCGACAAACACGGCTGGCTCACTCTCGTTGCCTCTCTTGTAGGCGTCACTTCTTTGCTCTTTGCCGCCAAGGGCAATCCCATTGGCCCTTTGCTGATGATTGCGTTCAGCGTTTTGTATGGTGTTATCTCATGGGGCTTTGCCTATTACGGCGAAGTGATCACCTATCTGGGAATGACCGCTCCCATGTCTCTGTTTGCCCTTGTGTCATGGCTGAAAAATCCCTATAAAGGCAACAAATCCCAGGTTACCGTTAACCGTATCAGCCTGAAAGAAACTCTCTTTATGCTATGCCTTACCGCCCTCGTTACCTTTGCCTTTTATTTCATTTTGCGGTATTTTCATACCGCCAACCTCTCCCTCAGCACCCTTTCGGTTGCCACCAGCTTTCTTGCCGTCTACCTGACCTTTCGCCGTAGCCCCTATTATGCCTTGGCGTATGCGGCAAATGACGTGGTGTTGATCGTCTTGTGGATTCTTGCCTCCGTCGTCCGCCTCTCGTATATCTCCGTCACGGTATGTTTTTTCATTTTCCTGCTCAATGACCTTTACGGATTTTACAGCTGGCGCAAAATGGAAAAGCGCCAGACCGCGCCCTGAAAATCGGAAAGTTCAATGCTAAGCAAAGGAAAAATGCGCATCCCCTCTTGACTTGCCCTCTAATAATATATATAATAAAATTAGATTACCATAAAAAATCCATTGCAAAAATACATTTTGGAGGGTTCTTATGCAAAAGCGTATTCTGATTGCCGTATTGCTCCTTCTCGTCATGACCTTGTTGGTCGGATGTGGCGGCGGTACTAACGGCACCACCGCGCCCGAAGCCACCACCAATCCAAGCGCTACCACCACGGTAGCCCCCCACCTGCAAATCCCCACCGTCTCTGTTTCCGAAGACGGTCTTGCAAGCTGGAATGCGGTGGAAAACGCCGCCAACTACCGTTATACCATTAACGGTGGCGAACCTAAATCCACCACCAAAACCTCCGTACAGCTCAGCGACGGCGAGTCCATTTCCGTTATGGCTGTCAGCGGAAGCAATGCCTTTAAAAACAGCGCATACAGCACTCCTGTCACCTATACCGCCCCCAATCCCGAGGAGAAATCTTCCATTGCCCAAGTACTGGCAGGGGAAGAGGAGAAGATTTACTGGGTAGAAGGCGTGATTTGCGCCAAGTCTCCAATCAGCTTCCTGCTGACCGACGAAGCAGGAGACTTTCTCTACGTCTATGCCCAATTTGACCATCCGTATCAGGTAGGCGACAAAGTGAAGGTGATTGGGCAGAAGGTTCTCTACGCTAACATTGCAGAGCTGAAAAACATCCGTCAGCACGCCCTCATCAGCCAAAACAACGCCGTGTCTTATCCCACGCCCGTAGAAGCAGATCTGGCGATTTGGCAGGGACAACTCCAAAACTTTACCCAATGTGCATATGTCACCTTCACCGCGCCTCTGTCTGTTAGCGGTGAATACCTGAATATGTCGGTGGAGGGCTTGGAAGGCGCAATGCTCTCTCTTGTGCCAAACGGTCAAAATTTTGAAAATGGCGCAACCTATACCGTCACGGGCTATCTGCTCTATATCAACGGTACCAATACTAAATACATTACCGTTCTGCAAGTCGGATCGTAGCCATGTCGTTCTGTGAGCCAAGGAGTTGGCTAAGACATTTGTCTTCCTAAGACCGCTTGGGCCTCCGACTTCAAAATTTTGAAAATGGCGCAACCTATACCGTCACGGGCTATCTGCTCTATATCAACGGTACCAATACTAAATACATTACCGTTCTGC
>JAZOBX010000121.1:0-5882 GCA_045596205.1 Eubacteriales bacterium
GGCAGGTGTAAGTTTCGTGAAGGCTTATATCAACGGTGTTGCTGTGGACGGGGATCTGGTATTCTCTCATGCGGTTGCACCTCATCAAATGGCAGATAGCATTGTGGCTTATTTCGTATTTGCGGATGCAAACGGCAACGAATACAAGAGTGTAGAAATCGAATACAGCGTGGCTACCTATTGCATGAACAAGTTCAATGATGCGGATTCCTCTGCTGAACTGAAAGCTCTGGTGGCAAGCATTCTGAATTACGGTGCGGCAGCACAAGTGGCTACTCATTACAACACCGATAATTTGGCAAATAGACTTCTTCCCGCAGAGAGTCAAAAGATTGGTGAAGTGAGTGCAAACGCTGTTTCCAGCCAAAGCGGTGAAGTGGCAGAGCCTTCTGCTATCTGGGTATCTGCAGGATTGGTTCTGCAAGATAAGATCGTGATTCGCTTTGCATTTGAAGCGGAAAGCGTAGAAGGTCTTACGGTGAATGCTGTGGTCAACGGCATTACATACAACTACGGTGTAGAAAAGTTTGTGAAAGTGGAAGGCGTTGACAACCGTTACTACGTTTACATTGAAGGTTTGAATGCTACTCAGCTTCGTGATGCGGTTTCCGTGACCGTGATGAACGGTAATGAGGCTGTAAGCTCTACCCTTTCCTACAGCGTTGAGGTATATGCCGCAAAGGTGTTTGCGTATGCTGGAGTGGAAGGATATGAAAACCTTGTAAATCTGGTAAAAGCCATGATGGTATACGGCGATGCGGCATCTGCGTATATTGCAAAATAATGAAAGGGTGACATATATATCATGAAAAAACTAAATAATGTATATGAAGAACCCGTCATTGAGATTGTGGTTTTTGATGAAAACGATTTTCTCCTGCTGAGCGGAAATGAAGTGACGCCCGGAGAAGACGGCGGCATTGGTTTGCCCGACTTTGGTCTGTAAGCTATGAAAAAAGTTTTAATTATTTTGACAGTTATGGCATTGCTTCTGCCCCTGTTTGTAGGATGTGATGTGACGGTGGATGAATCCACTTCCGAGAACCCCACAACCGACACCACCACAGACGTGACCACCTCTACCCCTCCCGAGCCCGATAACGGCGAGGGCGGTGACAGCGGCGGTTTGGGCGGGGGTATAGAATTGCCTGACGATCCGCTATAGCGTGTTTTCCCCGAAAACACGCTATGAAATACATTCGCTGATGCGAATGTATGAAATGCCTTCGGCGTGAAATTCGCCTTTGGCGAGTGAAATGCCTTCGGCATGACAGATTCAAGGGGATACATTTCGTTTGAATGTGTATAGGGAGATACAGATGTTTCTGTGTCTCCCTTTTTATTTTGCAAGGAGAGTGTTTTGGCAGTTCGTACATTCGCCCGAGATTCCGATGCTACGCATCTCCCTACGGGTTCGACTACGGGCTACGCCCTCCGCTCAGGATGACACGGGCGAAGCAAAACACCCCTACGGGTATGCGTCACTCACCGAAAACAGATATAGCAATGGCGGAACAATATTCCTTCATGATAATACCGTATTTTTGATGGATGAGAGAAAGGAGAGGCATAGGTGCCAAAGGCACAATGATGTGTAAGCAGAGGCTCGCAATGATGTTTGCAAAGCAAAATGATGTTGACCTTCGGTCAAATGATGTGGGCTTCGCCCAATGATGAATGAGAGCTGGAAAATGGTAGGTATAGGACAATCCGACGAGGGCATAGAATGATACACCCTAAAAGGGGTGATGATATGCGCCCTAAAGGGCGATCATATAGTAAACCTGCGGGATATAAGGAAAGAGGAAAGAAGATATGGTTGGATTTTCGGCGGTGATATTTCGGTTTATTGCGGTGATTTTGGGGCTGGGGTCGCCGCAGAACTTCCCTCCCCCGCTGGGGGCAAAGGAAGAGCGGGCGTGATTTTTGGAGATGCGGGAGAACAAGAGCGAGGAGGCACGCACCAAACTGATTGAACACAATCTGCGGCTTGTGTCGCATATTGTGCGGAAATACTATTTGTCGCATCCCAATCCCGATGAGTTAATTTCTATTGGCAGTCTGGGGCTGATCAAGGCGGTGGATACATTTAACTGCAACAATGGGGCTAGGTTTGCCACGTATGGGGCAAAATGTATCCAAAATGAAATTCTGATGCATTTCCGCTCCCAGAAGAAAACGTCTATGGAAGTCTCTATTAACGAAACCATTGATATGGACAGAGACGGCAATCCCCTGACGTATATGGACATTATCAGCACGGAGGATACCATTGCGGAGGATCTGGACGTAAAGGTATTGTCGGAAAAAATGTTTACGATTCTAAGAGAAAGTCTGACGGAGCGAGAAAAAATGATTGTGGTGCTACGGTACGGTTTGGGGACAACGCAGCCGATGACACAGCGGGAAATTTCAAGTCTGCTGAAAATTTCCCGCTCCTACGTGAGCCGTATTGAAAAAAAGGCGCTGGAAAAGCTAAAGGCGGGATTTATGGATCAAACTTACAACAGTGCAAATTAATTTTGGATTTTTTGCATGAAATACACGAAAACTGGCAATGCTTTTAGCAAACCCGTTTTGAGGGCAGGATGAATGCAACGGTCTGCCGTTGGTATTGCTCTTGCCTCAGGCAAAAGCGGAAACAAAGGAGGTCTCATTCATGTGGATGGACACGATTGCGCTGATTCTTGTAATCGTTGGCGCATTAAACTGGGGCAGTATCGGCCTTTTTTCCTTTGATGTGGTAGGCTGGCTTTTTGGCGGTCAGGGTTCTATTGTGAGCCGCATCATTTTTACCTTGGTTGGCCTTGCAGGTCTGTGGTGCATTTCCCTGCTTTTCCGCCCCAGAGAAGTCGATTTGCCCGAAGAACACCATTGATGGGAAAGCCATCGCATTTTGCCTTTTGGCGGTGCGGTGGCTTTTTTTATTTTCTGTTTTGGGGTGTGCGGCATATCCTATTATAAATACGGCTACATGGTTGTGACAATTTCTGTTGTTGGCTGTTTAAGGGAGGAAAAAAACGGCAACAATAAAGACACAATAAGACGAAAGGATTTGCGCTGAGCCAGATGAACATAAAACGCGGAGATATTTTTTATGCAGATCTCAGTCCTGTGATTGGGAGCGAACAGGGTGGGCAAAGGCCTGTTTTGATTATTCAAAACGACGTGGGCAACAGGTATAGCCCAACGGTGATTGCGGCGGCAATTACCAGTAAGATGAGCAAGGCAAAGCTGCCTACGCACATTGATATTTTCGCCGACCACGTGGGACTGACCAAGGATTCGGTGATTTTGCTGGAGCAGGTGAGAACGCTGGACAAACGGCGGCTAAAAGAGAAAATCGGGCATTTGGATGAGCTGTCGATGCAACGGGTGAATCAAGCTATTTCGGTGAGCTTTGGACTAACCTTTGCCCAGCCCGATGCGGCGCCCTCTCCTGCTGTGGCAATGCGGGAGGATGAACAAATCACATAGCATTTTTTTGTTCGTCTTACTTGTATAAAGTGTGAGGTGGGTATTTTACAGAGAAACGACGGCGGGATTGCCAAAGTTGTTTTTCACAAAAAACAGTCCCTCAGGCTCACAGTCGCTACCCAGCTCCCTTTGCACAAGGGAGCCCTTTTTATTTATGATTCTTTCGTCGATTCTTTCTTACTTTTCTGCTTATTGACCAGACCTTTTATTTTATAAGAAAACAGTATTGGCCAAGGGAAACCTGTTTCTTTTCAGATAAAAACGATTCTTTTTCATGGCAAATTGGCCGCCTTTACATAGGTGAAAAAAGATGGCGTTTTTCTTTTATTTGGACAAAATTCGGCAGAGGGGGTACTGTATGATAAAAAACAGCCCTTTTGGTGGCTGTGCTAAGACGATTGCAACCGCATTAGAAGGCAATCATAAGAAACAAGAAAAAAAGAAGGAGCAATCATGACAAATACTTATCAACCCGAAGGAACGTTACTTTCTCACCCCGAAAACCATGAATTTCTCTCCAGCCGTTTTGGACTGGAAAAAGCGCTGGAAAAGCAAAGGATTTTGGAATCGGTGGCCTTGCTGTGCGACAGCGAGTTTAATCTGCATTTTGACCTTGGCGGTATCAAGGGCATCATGCCCCGCCAGGAAGTGAGTTATTTGCCCTCAGGAGAGGAGGTAAAGGACATTGCAGTGCTGACCCGCGTAGGAAAGCCCGTTTGCTTTAAAATTGCAGGCTTTAAACTGCAAAGCGACGGTTCGCTCTGCGCCGTTCTTTCCCGCAAAGCCGCACAAAGAGAGTGCTATCTCCATTACATATCCACTTTGGTGGCAGGTGACATTGTGCCTGCCATTGTGACACATCTGGAAAACTTCGGCGCATTCGTGGATATCGGATGCGGCATTGTGTCTCTGCTTTCCATTGACAGCATTTCCGTTTCCCGCATTTCTCACCCCAGAGTGCGGTTTTCCCCCGGTGACCGTATTCTGGCTGTGGTTAAGAATATTGACGAATACGGGCGCATTTACATGAGCCATAGAGAGCTACTGGGCACGTGGGAAGAAAACGCGGTGATGTTTTCCCCGGGGCAGACGGTAGCGGGGGTGGTCAGAAGTATTGAAAACTACGGTGTGTTTGTGGAACTGACCCCTAACCTGGCAGGATTGGCAGAGCTGAAAGAGGGGGTGGAGATCAACCAGAATGCGGCGGTCTACATCAAGAGCATTATTCCTGAAAAAATGAAAATCAAGTTGATTATTATTGACAGTCATATGAGTCCTACACAGCCAAAACCCATTAAATATTTCGTTGACCCCAAAGCGGTGGCGCATATGGAGCGTTGGTGCTATTCTCCTGCTTGTTCGGAGCGGGTGATTGAGACGGTTTTTTGAGTTTTTTTGACAAAAACGGGTATTTTTTTCTTCTTTTCTTTTCACAGTCGTGTTTTTATGCTATAATAGAAGCGAGAAAAGAAAAAGGAGACGGATATGTTTACTCTTGGATGCGATTGGGACGGTATCATAGGCGATGAGTTTCAAAAGCCCTACTATCTGGCGCTCAGAGAATTTTTGAAGCAGGAATATGCCACAAAAACGGTATATCCTTCTATGTACGATATCTTCTCTGCCCTGAAAGCCACGCCTTACAGCAAGGTGAAGGCGGTGATTTTGGGGCAAGACCCATACCACGGACCCGGGCAGGCGCATGGGCTTTGCTTTTCGGTGCAAAGGGGTGTACAGCCTCCGCCGTCGCTACAAAATATGTTCAAGGAGTTACATAGCGACATTGGAATGCCTATTCCAAGGAGCGGTTATCTTTTGCCGTGGGCAGAAGAAGGGGTACTGCTGCTGAACACTACCCTGACGGTGCGAGGCGGTCAGCCGCTGAGCCACAAAGGAAAAGGCTGGGAGACCTTTACGGATGCGGTCATTGCCGCCCTTGACAAAAAAGAAGAGCCTATCGTATTTTTGCTTTGGGGCAGTCCTGCAAGAGCCAAAAAAGCATTGCTGCACAATCCCCGCCACTTGGTATTGGAAGCCACTCACCCCAGTCCTCTTTCGGCTTACAACGGCTTTTTTGGATGCAGACATTTTTCAAAATGCAATGCATTTTTAGAGAAAAACGGTGTAGCGCCTATTCGTTGGGAAAGTATCATAGAATAAGAAAAAACCGCAGAGAATTGGTTTTCTCTGCGGTTTTTTGTTTTTTAATCATTTATTCAGATAACATAATTGCAAAGCGATAGTGGTATTAAAGCCTGCGGCTTTAGTGGTATTTTATTTGCCTACGTACACACCAAAAAGCGTAATCTATCCAAAGGCGAATAAAGTTATTCTCCTGAGCGGAGAATATCACCTTCCCTCGCGCCAAAGGGGATGTCAATATAGAAATGCATACCTGCGTGGGG
>JAZOBX010000122.1:0-4936 GCA_045596205.1 Eubacteriales bacterium
TCTCCGAAAGCCTGCTGAACCTCCCCTTCACCTCTCTCTTCCCCTATGCGGTCGTGTTCATGGTGCTGGCGCTGGTGTGCATGATTTTCGTCCGCCACGGCGAATCCCCCGATATCGTTGAAAAAAGAGAACAAAAAAAGGCCGGCCGCGCCTGACCTTTGCGCTTTAGAGGAAAACAATGGAATTTTTTGACATACTCTTACTGATCCTTGCCATTGGCTGTGTGCTGGCTCTGGCATATTACTTTCTCATTTCTCCCCGCATTGCCCGCTCGTCTATGAAGACCTTCCTCACCCACGCCACCTATTTTGCCCATCGGGGTCTGCATGATGAAGACAATCCCGAAAACAGCTTGCCTGCATTCCGCCGCGCGGTGGAGCATGGGTACGGCATAGAACTGGACGTGCAGGTCTCAAAAGACGGCATCCCCGTGGTGTTCCACGATGACAATATGAAACGCGGAACAGGGGTGGACAAAGGCATTTACAGCCACACGGTGGAAGAACTGAAGGCCCTGCCCCTCTTTGGCAGGGAAGACCTGTCTATTCCCACTCTGGCAGAGGTGCTGGAGGTGGTAGACGGCAAGGTGCCGCTTGTGGTAGAAGTAAAGGCCAGCCAACCCGAATGGCGCGAAACTCTCCGCGAGACCATGAAATTGCTTGAAAACTACGAAGGACCTTACTGCATTGAGTCCTTTAATCCTTTGGTGCTTCGTGAGCTGCGCCACAGCTATCCCGCCGTCCTTCGCGGGCAGCTTTGCGAGCATTTCGGCGCCAGCTTCAAGGCGGCAGGGAAGAATCTGCCCGCCCCCTTCTTTGCGGCGGAACGCTTCTGGCTCAACGCCATTGCCAAGCCCGATTTTATCGCCTATAACTGTAACCACACAGGCTTTTTCCACTACCGTCTCATGACGAGACTGTTCCCCGAATGCACCTTTATTGCATGGACCACCCGCAAGCCCGAGGACGAGAAAACCTCCCGCTCCTTTGAAGCGTACATTTTTGAAGACTATCTGCCCCCTATGCCCAAAAAAGAGGACGCAAAAAATGAGAATTAACCTGACTGCCGTTTGTCTCTTTGGGCTGGAGCATTTGCTTTGCGAGGAAATCAAGGCCCTGGGCTACGACCTGGTCAACACCATGGACGGCCGCGTGACCTTTGCAGGTGACGAAGAAGCGGTTGCCTTCGCCAACGTCTTTCTGCGCTATGCGGAAAGGGTATATATTGAGCTGGGGCAGTTTTCCGCATCCACCTTTGACGAGCTTTTTGAAGGCACCCGCGCTTTGCCGTGGGAGCTGTTTATTGACAAAAATGACGCCTTTCCCGTGAAAGGCCACTCTGTGCGCTCTCAGCTGTCTTCCGTGCCTGCTTGCCAGAAGATGGTGAAAAAGGCCATTGCCACCCGCCTTGGCGCCCATTACGGTTTTACCCGTATGCCCGAGACAGGGCATACTTGCCAGGTGGTGTTCTTCCTGTTTAAAGATAAGGCACAACTGCTTTTGGACACCTCGGGCGAGCCACTCTATAAACGCGGTTACCGTACCGAAACAAACGAAGCTCCCCTCCGCGAGACCCTTGCCGCCGCCATTGCCGCCACCTCCCGCCCCAGAGAAAACGTGCTTTTTTGGGACCCTATGTGCGGCAGCGGTACCATTGCCATTGAAGCCGCCATGCAAATGCGGCATATTGCCCCGGGGAAGCTGCGCCGTTTTGCAGGGGAAAAGATTCGCTCCATTCCCCTGTCTGTGTGGAAGCTGGCGCGCGAGCAGGCAGAGGACGAAGAAATCAAAACCGATTTTCAGGCATACGCCTCGGATATTGACCCCGCCTGCGTGGCGCTGACCATGGCCAACTGCCGCAGGGCAGGGGTGGCAGACAGCGTCAGATGCTTTACCGCCGATGCCCGCAAGATTGAAAACAGCGAGGGCAGACGGGGTACCATCGTCACCAATCCTCCCTACGGCGAACGACTGGGCACCGTGGAGGAAGCAGAAGCCCTGTACCGCGCCATCGGCCGCCGTTTTCAAAGTCTTGCCCCCTGGCAGATCTACGTTATCACCTCCCACGAGGGCTTTGAACGCTTTTACGGCAAACGCGCCGACAAGGTCCGCAAGCTCTACAACGGCATGATTCCCTGCTATCTCTATCAGTATTTTAAGAATGAGAAAAAATAAAAGGAGGCAATTTGCCTCCTTTTTCTCATCTGCCGAAGGCAGATTTCTTCCGTCACAGACGGATTTCATCCTGTTTTGCAGGATTTCATTGCGTAGCGATTTCATCCACCCAAAGGGTGGATTTCATTTTCTGCTCTCGGAAGCGAGAGCAGAGACTCTTCCCTCTGTCATTGTCATATTCAGGTGTCGTTAAAAAGCAAAAGAAGGCAATTTGCCTCCTTTTTCTCATCTGCCGAAGGCAGATTTCTTCCGTCATAGACGGATTTCATCCTGTTTTGCAGGATTTCATCCACCCAAAGGGTGGATTTCATTCTCTGCTCTCGGAAGCGAGAGCAGAGACCCTTCCCTCTGTCATTGCCATATTCAAGTGTCGCTAAAAAGCAAAAGAAGGCAATTTGCCTCCTTTTTCGTATGAATGGGTGAAAAGCGAAGATGTGAAAAACCTCTTTTTACTCCACGAAAAAGAGCTACAAATTTTGCTGTTGGCAAAATTAGGAGCAATCGTAGGGACCGGCAGTCTCGCTGCGACTCGGTCACCTGTGGGGGAAAACGATTATCAATCGTTTTCTAAGACCCACAGGCCGTTTCACTACCCCGACGGTCCGTTGAGTGAAAAGTGGAAAGTGAAGAGTGAAGAGTTTAGAGTGAAGAGTTAAGACCGACCAAGCCAAATGAGGAGAACACTAATGTCGGCGGGGTTGACGCCGCTGATGCGGGCGGCTTGGCCGATGTTCAGAGGACGGAGCTTGGTGAGCTTTTGGGCAGCTTCAATGCGCAGACCCTTAATGCTCATATAGTCAATGTCGGGAGGAAGCTTTTTCATCTCCAGCTTGTCGCGACGGGCAGCTTCTGCCATCTGGCGTTTGATGTAGCCCTCGTATTTGATCTGCATTTCCACGGTGGTTATGACCGCGCGGGGCAGAGTTTGGCGCAGAGGATCAAGAGGAGCAGTGTTGGCGTAGGTCAGCTCAGGGCGGCGGAGCAGCTCAGACAGTCTCACGCCTGTGGGCAGAGGGGCAGAGCCAAGGCTTGCCAGATACTCGTTGTGCTGGGCAGAAGGGGTAATGATCGTATGCTCAATACGGTCGGTTTCGGCTTCAATTTGCCGGCGTTTGGTCAGGAATTTTTCGTATCGTTCCTCGGAAACCAGGCCCACGGCGTGGCCCAATTCGGTAAGGCGCATATCTGCGTTGTCCTGGCGGAGGAGCAGGCGGTATTCCGAGCGGGAGGTCATCATGCGGTAGGGCTCGTTGGTGCCTTTGGTGACCAGATCGTCAATGAGGGTGCCGATATACGAGCTGTCGCGGGTCAGCACCATTTCGTCTTTGCCAAGCAAAGCCAGGGCGGCGTTCACCCCTGCCACAAGCCCCTGGGCGGCAGCTTCTTCGTAGCCCGAGGTGCCGTTAAACTGCCCTGCGCCGTAGAGTCCTTTGAGCGACTTGAATTCAAGCGTGGGATACAGCTGGGTCGGGTCGGCGCAGTCATACTCAATGGCGTAGGCGTAGCGCATGATTTCCGCATTTTCAAAGCCCTCCAGGGTGCGGATCATTTTTTCCTGCACATAGGTGGGCATAGAGGTGGAAAAGCCCTGGAGATAGATTTCTTCGGTGTTGGCGCCGCAGGGCTCCACGAACAGTTGGTGACGGGATTTGTCGGCAAAGCGCACCAGCTTGTCCTCAATAGAGGGGCAGTAGCGCGGACCTGTGCCCGTAATCTGCCCCGAGTACATGGCGCTCTCTTTCAGATGCTCCAGGATCACGCGGTGGGTATTCTCGTTGGTATAGACCACGTAGCAGGAAATCTGCTCTGCGGGTTTGCTGTCCCCCTCGGTCAAAACCGAAAAAGGGGTGGGGGTTTCCTCGCCTTCCTGCTCTGTTAGCTTGGAAAAGTCAATACTGCGGCGGTTAATTCTGGCAGGGGTACCCGTTTTAAAGCGCATGAGGCGAATGTGTTTTTCCGCAAGAGAACGGGAAAGGGAAGGGGCGGCAAGCATACCGTCGGGGCCCGAGGCGTAATTGCAGTTGCCCACGAAAATGCGGCTGTCCAGATAGGTGCCTGCGCAAATGATGACCTTGTCCGCCTGCCACACGTCGCCCAGATGGGTGCGCACGCCTGTCACCTTCTGCCCCTCTCCTGTGTCTTCGGTAAGCAGCTCGGTGATCTCGGCTTGGAGCAGATGGAGCTTTGGCGTTTGCTCCAATACCTGCTTCATCAGTTCTCTGTAGCGGAAGCGGTCCGCCTGCACCCGTTTGGAATGGACGGCGGCACCCTTGCCCAAATTCAGCGTGCGGGACTGGAGTGTGACCATATCTGCCACGCGCCCCATTTCCCCGCCAAGGGCGTCGATTTCATAGACCAGGTGACCCTTGCCCGTGCCACCGATAGAGGGGTTACAGGGCATATTGCCCACCGCATCCAGGTTCATGGTAAACAGCACCGTATCCAGCCCCATGCGGGCAGCTGCAAGAGCGGCCTCAATGCCTGCGTGGCCTGCACCGATGACGGCGATTTGCGTTTTTTGTTGCATAGATCTTTCCTTTTATATTCTATATACGAATCTTTTACCCTAAAAGTGTACCACATCGGGGAGAAAAATGCAAGGTTTTTGGATAATAAAAATCCCCCCGTAAAACGGGGGGTATTTCATTTTCGGGTAAAACCCTAAATATTACTGGCGACGCACAAGTGCGTTTTAGATTGGCCTGCCAGCCATGCATCTGTTACTTACTACCCATAAATGGGTCCCGTGGGTCGAACATTGC
>JAZOBX010000123.1:0-2390 GCA_045596205.1 Eubacteriales bacterium
CCCCCTTGCATTTTGAACGAAATAGTGGCGAAAGCCAAAGGAGAATAAACGAAAATGACATTTGACGTTGCGATTATCGGGGCAGGTGTTGTGGGCGCGATGGTGTCCCGCGAGCTGACTCGACTGGGACAAAAGGTAGTACTGCTGGAAAAGGCAAACGACGTGGCGGTAGGCGCCAGCCGCGCCAACAGCGGTATCGTCCACGCAGGCTTTGATGCCAAGGAAGGCACTCTGAAAGCCCGCTTTAATGTGGAAGGCTCTAAAATGATGCAAGAGGTTTGCCGTGAAATGGGCGTGTCTTACGACCCCTGCGGCTCGATTGTGGCAGGCTTTGACGAGGATGACCGCGTCACCCTGCAGGAGCTCTATGCAAGAGGCATCAAAAACGGTGTGGAGGGAATGGCTCTGCTGGACGGAGACAAGGCGAGAGAGATCGAGCCCGGTCTTGCCGATGGCGTGACCCATGCTCTTTGGGTGCCTTCGGGTGCGGTGGTCTGCCCCTATGAACTGACCATTGCCGCCGCAGGCGTGGCCATCAACAACGGCGCCGTGCTGAAAACCAATTTCCCCGTAAAGTCCATTGAGAAAAACAAAGACGGTTTTGTGATCCATAGCGAAACCGAAAGCGTTTCTGCCCGCTTCGTGGTCAACTGCGCCGGCACCCATGCGGACGAGGTGGCAAAAATGGTGGGAGACGATAGCTTTACCGTCACCCCCCGCCGCGGTGAGTATATTCTGCTTGACCGCGATTGCAAGGGCGTGGTCCGCACCACCGTATTTATGACCCCCGGGAAAATGGGGAAGGGCATTTTGGTGTCTGTGACCGCCCACGGCAACGTGATCTTAGGGCCTACGGCGGTAAACGTGGAGGACAAAGACGACGTGTCCACCACCGCAGAGGGGCTCTCCCAGGTGAGAAGCCTTGCCCAAAAGAGTGTGAAAAACATTCCCTTTGGCAAGGGCATTACCGTGTTTACAGGCCTTCGTGCCGTTGGCAGTACGGGTGACTTTATCATCAACTGCCCCGTGCCCCATTTTATCAACTGCGCAGGGATTGAGAGTCCCGGGCTTTCCGCCTCTCCCGCCATTGCCAAATACGTGGCAGAATTGATGGAGAAAGAAGGGGCGACCCTTCGAGAAAAAGAAGATTTTGACGGCAAATATTTGCCCGCCGTCCATTTCCGCCATTTGTCCGATGAAGAAAAGAACGCCTATATTGCCCGCGACAGCCGCTATGGCAGAGTGATCTGCCGTTGCGAAACCGTCACCGAAGGGGAGATCGTTGCTACCTTGCACCAGAACCCCATCCCTCGCGACCTGGACAGCCTGAAACGCCGCACCCGTTGCGGTATGGGCCGTTGTCAGGGCGGCTTTTGTACCCCTTACGTCACCGAAATTATGGCAAGAGAGCTGGGCGTGGATGAGCTGTCTCTCACCCGTAGCGGCGGCGATTCCTATTTGCTCTCGGGCAAAACCAAAGAAACCGGAAAGGAGACCGAGTGATGAAAGAATACACAGCTGATCTGGTGGTCATCGGTGGCGGTCCCGCAGGGATGAGCGCCGCCCTCGCCGCCTACGATAAGGGTCTGCGCAGCATTATGATTTTGGAGCGCGACAACGCCCTTGGCGGTATTCTCCGTCAATGCATTCACAACGGCTTTGGTCTTCACCGCTTCGGGGAAGAATTGACAGGCCCCGAATACGCCGCAAGAGACGCCGTCCGCGTGAAGGAGCTGGGCATTCCCTATTTTACCAACACCATGGTGCTGTCTCTTTCTCCCGACCGTGTGATCCGCGCCACCAGTACCGATCAAGGAATTTTTACCGTGAAAGCAGGCGCGGTGATTCTGGCAATGGGGTGCCGTGAACGTCCCGCAGGCGCCCTTGGCATCGCAGGTAGCCGCCCCGCAGGGGTCTATACCGCAGGTACCGCCCAGAAATACGTGAATATGAAGGGCTATATGCCCGGGAAAGACGTGGTCATCTTAGGCTCGGGTGATATCGGTCTCATTATGGCGCGCCGCATGACCCTGGAGGGCGCAAAGGTCCACGCCGTGTGCGAGCTGATGCCCTACTCGGGCGGTCTTGCCAGAAATATTGAACAGTGTCTAAATGATTTTGATATTCCTTTACTGCTCAGCCATACCGTGGTCAAGCTCCACGGTGGCAAGCGTCTCTCAGGCGTGACCATCGCCAAGGTGGACCAAAACCGCCGCCCCATCGAAGGCTCAGAGCAGTACATTCCCTGCGATACCCTTCTGCTTTCCTGCGGTCTGCTTCCCGAAAACGAGCTGACCAAGGGGGCGGGCATTGCCCTTGACCCCGTCACAGGCGGTGCTGTGGTGGACCAGGACAGAATGACCTCTATTCCCGGGGTCTACGCCTGCGGC
>JAZOBX010000124.1:0-4602 GCA_045596205.1 Eubacteriales bacterium
GATGCACGCATTCCCCTATCGTCCAGGAATCCCGACATTAAAGAAATGCTCAAAGACAAGCCTTCTCTTGTTTTGCTGAACAAGTCTTCCCTTGCTTCTCCGCCTTTAACGGAAAAGTGGGTGCAATACTTTCATCAAAACTGCACTCCCTGTCTTGCCATTGACTGCAACACCGGTAGCGGATTAGATAAAATTTATCCTGCTGTCTGCCAGGTGCTTGAAGAAAAAATCGCAAGATACAAAGCAAAAGGCATGGAAGGCAGACGGCTGAAAGCCATGGTTGTAGGTATTCCCAACGTGGGAAAATCTTCTTTAATTAACCGTCTCAGCGGTGCGAAAAAGGCAAAAGTAGAGGATAGACCCGGTGTGACCTTATCCAAGCAATGGATCTCCACCTCAATTGGTTTGGATTTACTGGATATGCCCGGTGTCCTTTGGCCTCGTTTTGAAAACCAGATCGTCGGACAAAATCTTGCCTTGACCGGCGCTATCAGAGATCAGATTCTTGATGTCGAAGAGTTGGCTGTGATTTTGGTCGGTCGCCTTGCGACAACCGCTCCCGAATTGCTCAAGGAACGGTATAAGATTACAGCCGAAGAGATTGAAGCCAATGACAACTACGAGCTGATGTGTCTCATTGGCAAAAAACGCGGCTTTTTGGTGCGGGGAGGAGAAATCAACGAGCTTCGCACCGCACAAATGCTCTTAGATGAGTTTCGCTCTTCTACCATCGGACGCATAACGCTTGAATTACCCCATACAATTGAGGAATAATGATGCCAAACTTTGAAATTGAAACATATTACCAAACAGAAGGTTACGCTATTGTGTGCGGAGTCGATGAAGCAGGACGGGGACCGCTTTCCGGCCCTGTTTTTGCCGCTGCAGTTGTCCTCCCCAACGACTTGGTATTGGAAGGATTAAACGATTCTAAAAAACTGTCTCCAAAAAAGAGAGAGGCGCTCTTTGATTTGATTTGCGAAAAAGCAATTTCGTACGGTATTGCTTCCGCATCGGTTGAAGAAATTGACGAAATGAACATTTTGGAAGCCTCGCTTTTGGCGATGCGAAGAGCGATTGCAATGCTCTCCCCTGCGCCGGATTTTGCGTTAATAGATGGCAACTGCGAAAAAGAATTTACACTTCCCGTAAAAGCGGTTGTGAAAGGAGATGCAAAAAGCTGTTCTATCGCAGCAGCCAGCATTTTGGCAAAGGTCAGCCGTGACCGTCTTTGTGAAGAACACGATAAGCAGTATCCTGCATACGGTTTTGCAAAGCACAAAGGATACGGCACAAAAGCACACATGGATGCCATTCGTCAATACGGCCCCTGCCCGATCCACAGAAAAAGTTTTTTAGGTTTCTTAGACAAATGAAAGCCCTATTCAGACAATTGAAAGCGCACTTCAAAAAGTTCCCTTCAACACCGCAGATAACGGCAAGCAGTAAAGAAATCGGCGTATTCGGTGAAGAGTATACAACAGTCTATCTGGAGAAAAGAGGCTTTTTGATTCGAGAAAGAAATCTTCGTCTCCACGGACACGAGCTGGATATCGTAGCCGAAAAAGACGGAGTCATTATCTTTTGCGAGGTAAAAACAAGGAACTTCCGCGAGGATTGGATGCAAAAATTCGGTTCGGCGGCACAAGCAGTGACCAAAGAGCAAATCAAAAACATTCATATTGCCGCAAGATCCTATGCAAAACGATGCGGTGATAAATATACTTACCGTTTTGATATTGCAGAAGTGTATCTGACGGAAAAAGAAAATGTGTTTGAAGTGAAACACTTTCAGTATATGGAAGATGCTTTCAGATAAAATGAATTGCTCATGCATATACTCATAGTATGTGAGGTGCGCCATGAAACTATTTGATTTGGATTGCGATACTGCCTATCGCATGTTCCGTGAAAGCATTCATATTGATTCTCCTAAACTCCATATTAACTTAAATACACTGTCTTGCTTCCACCACGTTACCCAAACCTTTGCATTTTGGAGTGATAAGCGAGACAGCGATGAAGAAGCCTGGGAGCATTTTTTAACTTCGTACAAGCGGTTTATGGCCGTTAAGTGGCCTGAAAACGTATCAGTTATTCTTTCAGTTGAAGACTTGCGATTGATTGACGGTAAAATGGAAAGGCTTGCCTTGCTAAAGCAAATGGGCATACGGTTCGTTGGTCTGTTTTGGGGCGGCGACAGTATATTTGGCGCAAGCCATAACAGCACCACAGATACAGGCTTGAGTATGTTCGGCAAAGAAGCACTGAAAGAATGCTTCAGGTTGGGCTTAATTCCTGACGTGTCGCACGCTTCACACAGAAGCACGGAGCAGATACTTGATTTAGCCACCGTGCAAGGCAAACCCGTTATCGCATCTCATTCCAATTTCTACGAATGCTTTCCTCACAGTAGAAATCTTTTGAACGCTCACGCCAAACAGATTCAGGAACTGGACGGACTGATTGGACTGTCTTTTGTGCCCGAACACCTTGGTGGTAATGCAATAGAATGCTTCGCAAATCATTATGCATTTGGATGTGACTTAGGGCTGTCTGATAGCTTATGTATAGGTTCAGATTTTGACGGTACAGACAACTTGAGTTTCGGTATTTCATGCCAAAGTGACATAATTGAAATCGCACAATTTTTACTAAACAAAGGCTTCTCCCATTCTGCAATCCAACGTCTTTTTTATCAAAATGGAGAAACATTTTTGAGAAATATCAGCCATCATTTTATTTCAGAATAAGTATTTATCCCAAGGCAGAAGTGATTTTGCTTCTACTAATTAAAAATTCGGCAATGGTTTCCCACTGCCGAATCTAATTAAGTTTCTTTTAGTGAATTTCTTTCGGTTTAAAAGTAACGCAAACTGTTTCGCTGCCCGTTGTTGCATAATTGGGTCCGACTTGGATTTCACCCGCTGTGCAACAGTTGTTACAATCATGATGGACACAGTTTTTTACGTCGCAAACAATCCCTTTGATGTGTTTGCAATCACAGCCTCTTTTTTCGTCTTTCATGAGAAATTCTCCTTTCAACCGTGATTCGGTTGATTTCAGTATGCCCTTTTACTCCGCAACTATGCAAAAACTATCTTTCAGAAAGGAGCCAAAATGTCGTTATTCGTTATTGCAGATCTGCACTTATCCACTTTGGAAAGTACCAATAAATCCATGGAAGTATTTGGCGCAAAGTGGGCTGATTACGTAAATCGCCTTGAAACTTCGTGGCGCAAATTGGTTGGGCAGGATGACACAGTTGTAGTAGCAGGTGATATTTCGTGGGCTCTCACTTTGGAAGAAGCGAAATCTGACCTTCGTTTTTTGGACAGTTTACCCGGTAAAAAAATACTGCTCAAAGGAAACCACGATTTCTGGTGGTCAACCGCATCAAAACTGAATGCGTATATTGCACAGCATGATTTCAAGACCCTGCATTTTTTGCACAACAATGCATATATAGCCGATCAGTATCTCATTATGGGTACAAGAGGTTGGTATCACGATAGCGATGCGGACGGCGCAAAACAAGCCAACGCACAGTATGATAAAATCGTGGCGAGGGAATGTGTGCGCCTTGCTTTATCGGTGGAAGCAGGTCAACAATTGCAGGCAAAAGAGGACAAGCCCTTGATTCCCCTTTGCTTTTTGCACTTCCCTCCTCATTGGTGCGAAAAGTCCTGTTTGCCGATGCTGGAAGCTATGAAACAACTCAATATCAAAACCTGTTATTTCGGTCATATTCACGGCGCATGCCCCACACAGTTTGAAAAAGAAGGCATTCAGTTTACACTAGTCGCCGCAGATGCTTTAGGGTTCGTCCCAAAGCTAATTGCGCTTGATGCAGTCGGAGTGGATGACTAACCAACGTCATTTTTTGGCAAAATATTGAAAATTAGTTCGTTTTACTCATCAAAACACAACTTTTTTGGTAAAAATCTCCATTAAGACTTGACTATTTATGTTTTTTATATTATAATCTTTTTCTGGTTGCTATAAAGCTAAAATAAAAATTTATATAAAATACCGGAAGGTAAATCGGAGGAACAATCATGACCTTACTTAAGAAGGAACAAAGAGAAGACAAACGTTGGGAAATTCATTTCTCAATCGAAAAGGAAGTTTTCGCAAAAGCGGTTGATGACGTTGCCGCAAAACAATTGCCCAAATTCAACATTCCCGGTTTCAGAAAGGGCAAAGCTCCCCGTTCTGTGGTTGAAAAAATGTATGGCAAGGGTGTATTCTTTGAAGACGCTCTCAACGAAGTACTTCCCGAAGCTTTTGAAGCTGCCATCAAAGAGGCAGGACTTGATGTGATCGGCCGCCCTGAATTTGATATCGTTTCCCTTGAAGATGCTCCTGTTATGAGCGCTATCGTATACGTAAAACCTGAAGCAAAAATTGAAGGCTACTTTGGCATTGAAGTGAAAAAAGAAGTTGCTGAAGCGAAAGACGAAGAAGTTGAAGCCGAAGTGGAACGTATGCGCGAAAGAAATGCCCGCACAGTTGAAGTGACCGACAGAGCCGCTCAAAACGGCGATACCGTTACCATCGACTACAAAGGCGAGATTGACGGTGTTGCATTTGACGGTGGCG
>JAZOBX010000125.1:0-2496 GCA_045596205.1 Eubacteriales bacterium
CGCCAAAGTCTACGAAAACGAATACGTATACGCCTTCCGCGATATCAACCCCCAAGCCCCCGTCCACGTGCTGGTAATCCCCCGTACCCATATTGCCTCCGTAGACGAAGCCTCCGCCGAAAACGCCTCTATTCTGGCAGAAGTGCTGAAAGCTATTCCCGAAGTGGGGAAAATCTGCGGTCTGAGCAATGGCTATCGCATTATTTCCAATGTGGGTGAACACGGTTGCCAAAGCGTGCGCCATCTCCATTTTCACCTGCTTGGCGGATGCCAGCTGCCCGAAAAAATGGCGTAAAGATGGCATTTGCATTTCCCACACGTGACCTGTGGCAAACCCTTTTAGAAGACCCACGCCCCAAAGTCATCTACGGCATGGGTGACGGCGCGGACAAGCTTATTCTTCATATGGAAGAGAAGGGAATTGCCTATGCGGATATTTTCGCCAGCGACGGTTTCGTCCGCGGGCAGATCTTTCACGGCAAAAAGGTGCTGAGCCTCAGCGAAGTGGAAGAGCGCTATGAGGATTTTATCGTGCTTGTGTCCTTTGCCACCCGCCTGCACGAGGTCATTGAGAACATCAAGCGCATTGCCGAGCGGCATCCCCTCTTTGTGCCCGATATGCCCGTCTACGGCAATACCTATTTTGACTTGCCCTTTTGCCTTGCCCACAAGGAAGAGATAGAGCAAGTGGCAGAGCTTTGGGCAGACCGGCGCTCCAAAGAGGTGTATACCTCGTCTGTATGGGGAAAGCTTACGGGAGACCTGTCCTCTTTACTCTCTTCCTGTGACGGTTTCCGCGAAGGCTTTTCGCTTTTGCCTCTCGACCGTTTCAAAGTCACGGTGGATGCAGGCGCGTACCGAGGAGACACGGCAGACGAATTGCTGTCTCTTGCCCCCTGCGTCAAAAAAATCATTGCCATTGAGCCCGATGCCCACACGTATCTACGCCTTGTCCGCTATGCAGAAGCAGAAACCCGTGCAGAAGTGGTTTCCCATAAAGGCGCAGCTTGGTCAAAGCCTGCCGTGCTTTCCTTTTTCGGCAAAGGCAACCGCGGCTCTCACGCCAAAGGGAAGGGAGAAGCCACAGAAGTCAGCGGCATTCCCATTGATGACCTTTGCGTGGGCGAGACCATTGACTATATCAAGTTTGACGTAGAAGGCGCAGAAAAAGAAGCCCTTATGGGTGCAGTCAACACCATTCATAAAGACCGCCCCGCCATTCTGCTTTCCCTCTACCACAGAGCAGAGGACTTGTTTGCTTTGCCCCTTCTTCTTAGCTCCCTTTGCCCCCATTACGATTTCTATTTGCGCCGTGAATATTGTTTGCCCCTGTGGGAGCTCAATCTTCTGGCGATTCCTAAATCCGTTTGAAGGTACAGACTATGAAACCTGAAATCTTATCCCCCGCAGGAAATTATGAAAAACTCGTCTCCGCCATCCGTTTTGGCGCAGATGCGGTCTATCTGGCAGGTGATCGCTTCGGTATGCGCGCAAGTGCGGCAAACTTTACCGACGAGGAACTCAGAGCAGGTGTGGCGTATGCCCACGCCGCCAACGTGAAAGTGTATCTCACCGTCAACGTCATGCCCAGAGAACATGAAATTCCCGCTCTCCACGCCTATCTTGACCGCATCAGTGATATTCCCGTAGACGCTGTAATCGTTTCGGATCTGGGCGTTCTGGAGGCCGTCAAAGCCCATCTGCCCCATATGCCCATCCACGTGTCCACCCAAGCCAGCACCGTCAACTCTGCTTCAATTAACGTATGGCAGAAAATGGGTGCCAGCCGTGTGGTACTGGCAAGAGAGCTGTCTCTTGAAGAGATCAAGGCAATCAGACGCAACATTTCAAAAGAAATGGAGCTGGAAACCTTTGTCCACGGCTCTATGTGTGTGTCCTGGAGCGGCAGATGTCTCCTGTCCAATTACCTGACAGGGCGCGACGGCAACCGCGGTATGTGCGCCCAACCCTGCCGTTGGAATTACAATGCGGTAAAATACGCCATCGTGGAAGAAAAACGCCCCGATATTCCCCTGCCCATTGAAGAAGAACAGGGAGAAACCTTCATCCTTTCTTCCAAGGATATGTGCATGGTGGAGCATATTCCCGCGCTCCTTGATGCAGGTATTTCTTCTTATAAGATTGAAGGCAGAATGAAGAGTGCCTACTATACTGCCGTTGTCACCAACGCCTACCGCATGGCGCTGGATGCCGCCCTTGCAGGGAAACCCTTTGACCCTGCCTGGATGCGCGAGGTGGAAAGCGTGTCCCACCGTCCCTATGACACAGGCTATTTCTTCTCTGACAGCCATACCAACGCCAACGTCACCGCCCAAACGGGCTACATTCGTGAAAAAGCCTATCTTGCCACCGTGCTGTCTTATTCCCCAAAAACAAAACTGGCATACTGTGTCCAGCGCAATAAATACACCTTGGGAGATACAGCCGAACTCCTCACCCCTGGGAAAACAGGCATCCCCTTTACCCCCACCGCCC
>JAZOBX010000126.1:0-5425 GCA_045596205.1 Eubacteriales bacterium
AAGACATTTGTCTCCCTAAGACCGCTTGGCCTCCGACTTCAGCACAAGGCCGATGACAGCCACCAGAATCAGAATGCCGCCGGGCAAGCTGGCTTTTTTGAATTTGGTTTTGTAATAGCGCTTTGCCGCAAGGACAAGCCCTGTCAGCAGCATTGCAATAAAAATTACGCTCAGAATAAATTTAATAGCCATATGTTCCTCCAAATGTTGTGCTATATGAAAATTTGTGCTTACAAAAAGCGGCTAAGCAAGAGAGTTTCCCCCATCGCTTAGCCGCATTTTTATTTCGGATTATTCTTTATCGGTATCGGTGGGGTTGCTTTCCTCATTCTTTTTACCAAGAATGGTGGGAAGGCTCATACCGGAGAGGTTGAACACCTCTTCCAGAGGGGGAACGCTCTTCATCATGCCGGAAAGGAAACCCGCGGTAGCAGTTTTGCCATCGGCAGATGCGCCGCTATCCCAAACGGTCACCTTGTCGATCTTGATGTTCTTGATGGCGTCGACTTGCACCTTCATCAGTTCTTCCAGCTTGTCGGCAATCATCATACGGAGAGCATCGTCTGCGGTACCGCCGGCGGCGGCAATCATCTTTTCAAAACCGATAGCCTGTTTGGAGAGCATTTCTTCCAAACCTTTTGCTTCTGCCAGCATTTTGGCGAAAATCGCATCTGCTTCACCCTGTGCGCGACGGCGAACCTGTTCGGCTTCGGCTTCTGCTTCCAGCTCCAGACGGCGTTTTTCAATTTCGGCTTTAACGATGATGTTGGCTTCCAGAGTAGCCATTTCACGGGCTTTACGGGCTTCTTCAGCGGCTTGTTCTGCGGCGTAGGCTTCTTCCAGGGCTTTTGCGGCTTGAATCTTTTCTGCGGTGGTCGCAATTTTCTGGGCTTCTGCCTGGCGTTCGCGGAGTTGGGCGTTGGAGAGAGAGATTTCGGCTTGGGCGTTGTTTTCACCCTGCACGGCTACGGAGTTGGCTTTCGCCACGTTGATACGTTCGTCCATTTGGGCGTTGGCTTCACCGATAGCACCGTCGCGGTTCTTTTCTGCCACGCTGCGTTTCGCATCGTTGATGGCTTTTGCGGCGGCTTCGCGTCCGAGAGCGGTGATGTAACCGGATTCGTCGCTGATGTCGGTAACGTTTACGTTGATGAGACGCAGACCGATCTTTTTCAGTTCGGTTTCTACGTTACGGCTGACTTCTTCCAGGAATTTGTCGCGGTCGGTGTTGATTTCTTCGATATCCATGGTAGCGATGACCAGACGGAGCTGACCGAAGATAATGTCTTTTGCCAGGTCCTGGACTTCGCTCATTTTCAGCCCCAACAGGCGTTCTGCGGCATTCTGCATCACACCGGGCTCGGTGGAGATACCAACGGTAAAGCTGGAGGGAACGTCAATGCGGATGTTCTGTCTGGACAGAGCGTTGCGCAGATCCACACCGATGGAAATAGGTGTCAGATCCAGAAACTCAACGGACTGGATCACGGGAACGATAAAGCGCACGCCACCGTGCATACAAACAGAGCTACGGGCGGAGCCGTCGGGATTTTTGCCGACCTTACCGTAAATGACCATGATTCTGTCGGAAGGACATTTGCGGAAGCGGGTGAGTGCCCACAGGGCAATGGCAAAGAGTACGAGAGTGAACAAAACCAGGAAAGTAATGAGTGGTTGCATGAATAATTCCTCCTATATTTTTTTGTTTTTTGGTTTGTTTTTTGTTTTATTTTTGAGGGGAAAACCCCTGAAAAATCATGCTTTTATTTTTTGGTAACCACCAAGGTGTTGCCACCTGTGACGGCTAAAACGATCACTTCTGTGTTAAAAGTGAGGGGGGTTTCGTCGTCTGTGACCGCTTCTCGTTCTTCATAGCGGTCTCCGATCATGACATTGACCTTACCTTTTGCAGAGCGGTTAGCGGGGACGGTCATATATACGGTGCCCACCATACCAACGGCCTTGCGAATGTCAGAGGTACCGTCGCTTTGGAGTCTGTAAAGCGCGCGCATCAGATACGCCACGGTCAGCATGACCATCACACCGGCCGCAAAGGCGATGATGAGTACCCAATGGTCGGGCAAAGCGGTTTTCACAAGAGACACACCCATCCAGCCAAAGGTCACGAAAAATGCCACAACGCTGCGCAGAGAGAACAGCTGCAGGTCGGCTACGTCGCCCACGTCTGCCACGTCTGCCCCATCCACGTCAAATGCGTCGTCGGGGGCTTCAATGTCAAAGTCACCGTCATGACCGATGCCAATCAAGGACAGAATAATTTGTATCAGTAAAATCAGGGAAGCAGGTATGGCGATACAAAAACATACCTGACCAAGAGTACCAAGAGCTTCTAACCAAGCAGACATAATCTTATCTTCCTTTCAAAATTTAGATTTACATCATATCCCGCATGAGCAGTTCCGCCTGCTGTTTGGAGCGGGTGGACAGCCACGCGTATACCATCACCATGAGTACCGTGCGAATTCGTTCGCGGCTGTGGGCGACCGTTTCATGAAAATCCAGCAAGACCTTGTCGCAGGCGTCTTTTAGCGCCTCGCGGGAAGGAAATTCGCCTTCCAGCTGCCCCAGCAGATTCACAAACAGATGATAGAGCATAGGATCCTCGATGGTATCGTCGTCTTCACGGTTCATCGCCCCGTTGATATAGGTGAGTAACTTTATCACCTGGTCGATCTTCATTGAGTCTTTGAGCATATTGATGATGACCACGCGCGTGAATTGCCGTCTGGAATACTGACGGTGCACAGGCGGTGGCAAAAATCCTCGCTTCACCCAATTCTGAATGGTGTATGCTTCCAGTCCCGTAAGGGTGGACATTTGCGACAGCACAATGCCGCCTGCGGCAAAAATATTGGACAGTACGTAATCTGCCGTTTGGTTGGCATAACTGCCGACTTCAATGGTCGTTCCCGGTAGCAGTAACCCCATGTTGCACCTCCTTTGCCTTTGTTTATGGATGTGATAACCATTTGTTTGGTTTACTTAATTATATCACATGGTCAAGTGACTGTCAAGTGGTTCACAAAAAATTTTTTGAAATTTTTTCTTTTTTTGATTTCTTCTCTTTTTCCCGCCCTTCTTTTGGACAATCTTTTCCCCAATCTACCCGAATCGCTTGACAAATTCTTTTGATTTAGATATAATACTCTTGTTACAGTATTTTTATCATATATATCTTATAAATTTTGTCTACTTTGGTATATTCCCAAAGATAAGGACGATTTTCGGAAGGAAAAACAACATGGCCATCTACAAAAAAGTCACAGCGGATATGCGCTTTCCCCAGAGAGAAAAAGAAGTGCTTTCTTTTTGGAAAGACCACAAGGTCTTTGAAAAAAGCGTAGAATCCCGCAAAAACGCCCCCTTCTATACCTTCTTTGACGGTCCTCCCACCGCCAACGGCAAGCCCCACATCGGGCACGTGCTGACCCGTGTCATTAAAGATATGATTCCCCGCTACCGCACCATGAAGGGACAGCAGGTATGGCGCAAGGCAGGTTGGGATACCCACGGGCTTCCCGTAGAAATCGAAGTGGAAAAGCTGCTGGGTCTGGACGGCAAGGAGCAAATCGAAAGCTACGGTCTTGAACCCTTCATCTCCAAATGTAAAGAAAGCGTTTGGAAATATAAAGAGCTTTGGGAAGATTTCTCGGGTACCGTTGGATTTTGGGCGGATATGGACCATCCTTACGTCACCTACCACAACGACTATATCGAAAGTGTGTGGTGGGCGCTGAAAACCATTTGGGACAAGGGTCTGATCTACCGCGATTTCAAGGTAGTGCCTTATTGCCCCCGTTGCGGTACTCCACTCTCCACCCAGGAAGTGGCACAGGGCTACAAGACCGTGAAAGAAAAGTCCGCCATCGTAAAATTTGTTGCCAAGGATGAAGAAAACACCTTCTATCTGGCATGGACCACCACCCCCTGGACCCTGCCCTCCAACGTGGCGCTGGCAGTCAACGGCAACGAAACCTACGTGAAGGTGCAAAAGGGCGAAGAAAAATACATTCTGGCAGAAGCCCTGGCAGAAAAGGTGCTGGGCGAAGACTATACCGTTTTGGAAAGCTTCAAGGGTGAAGCACTTGTAGGCAGAGACTATCTCCCCCTCTATGACTTTGCACAGCCCAAGGAACGCGCCTACTACGTGGTCAGCGCAGACTACGTGACCCTCACCGACGGTACGGGTATCGTGCATACCGCTCCCGCCTTTGGTGAAGACGACGCCAACACCGGCCGCCGCTACAAGCTCCCCTTCGTGCAGCTGGTCAACGGCAAGGGCGAAATGGTGCCCGAAACAGGCAAGTTTGCAGGGCTGTTCGTCAAAAAAGCCGACCCTGAGGTACTCAAAGACCTTTCCGAGAGAGGTCTGCTCTTTGAAGCCCCCAACTTTGAACACGAATATCCCCATTGCTGGCGTTGCAACACTCCCCTGATCTACTACGCCAGAGACTCCTGGTTTATCCGCACCAGCTCCATCCGCGAGCAGCTGGTGAGAAATAACAACACCGTCAACTGGGTACCCGAAGGCATTGGTAAAGGTCGCTTTGGCAACTGGCTGGAAAACTTCCAGGACTGGGCCATCAGCCGCAACCGTTACTGGGGTACACCCCTGAACATCTGGCAATGTGACTGCGGTCACCGTCATGCCATCGGCTCTATTGCAGAGCTCAGGCAAATGTCGAAAAATTGCCCCGACGACATCGAGCTCCACCGCCCCTACATTGATGCGGTGACTCTGACTTGTCCCCAGTGCGGCGGCGAAATGAAGAGAGTCCCCGAAGTTATTGACTGCTGGTACGATTCAGGTGCAATGCCCTTCGCACAGCATCATTATCCGTTTGAAAACAAAGAAAAATTTGAGCAGCAGTTCCCCGCAGAGTTTATCTCCGAGGCTGTTGACCAGACAAGAGGCTGGTTCTATTCGCTTATGGCGATTTCAACCCTCCTCTTTGATAAATCACCCTATAAGAATGTTATCGTTCTCGGTCTTGTTCAGGATGAAAACGGCCAGAAGATGTCGAAATCAAAGGGCAACGCAGTTGACCCGTTTGATGCTCTTGCAAAGCACGGTGCAGACGCTATCCGCTGGTATTTCTACACTAACTCCGCACCCTGGCTTCCCAACCGTTTCCACGATAATGCGGTTGTTGAAGGCAAGCGTAAGTTTATGGGTACTCTCTGGAACACCTATGCATTCTATGTGCTTTATGCAAACATTGATAAATTCAATCCCACAGAGCACACTCTTGATTACAGCAAGCTTTCAATTATGGATAAGTGGCTGCTTTCAAGACTCAACACTCTGATTGATACTGTTGATAACTACCTCGATAATTATCCAAACCCCGAAGCAGCAAAGGCTCTTCAGAGCTTTGTTGACGATATGAGTAACTGGTATGTA
>JAZOBX010000127.1:0-2437 GCA_045596205.1 Eubacteriales bacterium
TTCATTCTATGTAACCCTGACACAAAGTGCATCGCCGTAAACGGCGATGCACCCGCCGAGCCATCAAACTAAGGCAATTAGCCGTTGGTTTTGATGTCGTTTTCGTACTTTTCAATCATTTTCTTAACCATCTGGCCACCAACGGAACCGGCCTGACGGGAAGTCAGGTCACCGTTGTAACCCTGCTTGAGGTTCACGCCAACTTCAGCGGCGGCTTCCATCTTGAACTTGTCAAGAGCAGATTGAGCTTCAGGAACAACAACTTTGTTCTTAGACATAACGTAGGATCTCCCTTTGTCTTTTCTATCTATATTCACGAGTGTCGGCTTGTCTTGACTCTCGTTTTATCTCCGAAAATCAATGTCCTCGTCGCTCTCTGGACATAGTGTGTGCCGCAAAAACCAAAATATAAGTGGAAAAACTCTCCTTTTATCCCTTGTTCTTTTTGCACAAAAAGGGCAGGTATTTTTGTATGGTAAAACCTCGCCTTTTTTCGCCTCTTTGCTTGTTTTATTCTTTTTGTTGTGTTAGAATAAATATGCTTTACTTTTATTTACATACTATTTTAAGTAGAAATACTGAGGGTATGCCGTGAATCTCAAAAAAATACTGAAAAAGTGGCGTGCAAAACATCAAACAGAAGCGCTGTTGCGTAGCGGATTCTGGTCCGTCTCTCTTGGCGCTTTTGGGGTTTTCCTCGCTTCACTTTTCTACCATTTCATCGCCATAAAACCGTCTCCCGTGCTTTACGCGGGGGTGTTTTTTGGCGTTTCTTTTTTGGCATTCTGGATTGGCTATTTCGCCTTTTTTAAGTATACTCTCAAAGAAACCGTCACCCGCGTGGACAACACAGGCTTGGAAGAGCGCATCGGCACCATGTACCAATACCAAAACGAAACCACCCCCGCCGCCCTGCTTCAAAGGGAAGACGCCTTAACGTGTTTGGCAAATTCCTCCCCAAAAAAGATGCGCCTTCGCATTTTTAAAAAAGATATTTTCGCCTGTATTTTCTCGCTCCTCTTTTCCGTGTCTTTGCTTTTTTTGCCTTATGATATTTTCGTGGTGGAAAGCCAGGCAGGAGATCCCACCGTCCCCCTCACACCTCCCACCGAAACCAACTCTGTTTTGGCAGACCTGCTGAAAGCCCTACGTCAAACCATAAACGATTCTTCCCACGGCGGTAACTACAAAACCGAACTGTACCGTGTGGTCAACGAATTGGAAGCAGATCTAAAAGACAGCTTTCAGGTGCTTGAGCAGGTGGCAGATATCCACCGCGCCGAAGAAAAGTATGCCGCTATGAAAGCAGAAAAAGAAAGCGCCGCCGTCCTTGGCTTAGAGCTGCAAAAATTCCCTTTGACCGTACCCCTTGGCAAAGCCATTGTCAAAGGGGATGCGGATGCCATAGGTGATACGCTGGCAGAACTGAAAAACCAATGCATTGCCGCCGAAAGTAAGAAAATAGAGCTCACAGAAGCCTTTTATTTAGCCCTTGCCCGTTCAAGTGAAGTGCCCGACAGAGACCTGCTCAAACGGGCGCTGGATGACCTTTACGAATGGCTTGACCATACCGACCGCAACCATCCCACCCGCAGGCAAGAGATCACCGATGCCTTTGAGGAAGCAGAAACTGCCATCCTCGCCGCCCTTGCAAAGCAGACCGCCGAAGTCAAAACCCTAAATGATCTGCTTGCCCTTCTTGGAGAAGCCAAGCGAAAACTGCTGGGCGAGGAGCAAGATGACTTGCCGTCCTCTCCCTCTGAAGGAGAAGAAAACACACCTCCCACCGAAGAGCAACCGCCCCAAAATCCCGAAAATCCCGAAGAAGGCGAAGGGGAAGGGGAAGGCGGAAACAAGGGCGAAGGAGAAACGGTCTACGACCCCGCCTACGGAGAAGTGCCCTATGACCAGATCATCAATATCTATTACGCAGAATATCTCAAAGCATTGCAAGAGGGAAGGGTTCCCCCCGACCTTGAAGCATTCATTGAAGCCTACTATAAAGCATTGATCCCATAAGAAGAGGAGAAACACAAATGATAAACCAAGAAAGTCTGGCGCGTTTCAGCCACTTAAGTCAAAAGATGATCCGTGAGATCGGTAAAGACATTGTCGGCCAGGAGAAGGTGGTGGAAGAAACCGTCATCGCTCTGATTGCAGGTGGCAACGTATTGCTGGAAGGCGTACCGGGTGTAGGTAAGACCCGTCTTGTCCGCTCCCTTGGTCGTGTGCTTGACCTGCCCTTTTCCCGTATTCAGTTTACCCCCGACCTGATGCCCGCAGATGTCACAGGCACCAACATTCTGGAAACCGACGAAGCAGGCAAAAGCCGTGTTACATTTCAAAAAGGCCCGATTTTCAGCCATATCGTTTTGGCAGACGAAATCAACCGTGCCACCCCCAAAACCCAATCTGCTCTGTTGGAAGCCATGCAGGA
>JAZOBX010000128.1:0-2990 GCA_045596205.1 Eubacteriales bacterium
AAATGCAAACTGGACCCCGCCGTGATGGCAAGTCCTTTTATTACCACCGTGGTGGATGCCATCTCTCTGCTTTTGTACTTCTTTATCGCCAAATCGGTCTTGCATATTTAACCAAAAATCAAATAAAATCCCAAAACCCCCGTACTTTTTTATAAAAAACGGATTTGCTTCTGCATCGCAAAACAGCGAAAAAAGAGCAGATCCGTTCTTTTTTTTCGCTAAGATAAACCCAGTATATCATGTTTTTGGCTTTTTGTAAAGACGAAGTTGCAACAAAATTCCCTTTTATACTTTACAAAGTAAAGTAACTGTGGTATAATGCATATGATTAACTGTATGAAAACAGTTTTTCTGTGAAACATAGAAAAAGGACACACAATGTATCAAATTATCAAAAAAGAATATCTGAACCCCACCGTGGTGCGAATGCATATCCATGCGCCCCGCGTGGCAAAAAAAGCCGAGCCGGGTCAGTTTATCATTCTCAGATGTGATAGCGAAGGCGAGCGGATCCCTCTCACCGTAGCGGATTACAGCCGAGAAGAAGGCTGGGTTGGCATCGTCTTTCAGATCGTTGGTGCCACCACCGAAAAGCTCAGCCGTATGTCCGAGGGAGATTGCCTTCCCGATTTCGTAGGTCCCCTTGGCCGTCCCACCGAAACCGAAGGGCTGAAAAAAGTAGCCGTTGTCGGCGGCGGTGTAGGCTGTGCCATTGCCTATCCCATTGTGCGCAAGCTCAGAGAAATGGGCGCGGAAGTCCATAGCATCGTGGGTTTCAGAAACAAAGATTTAGTGATTTTGGAAAACGAATTTTCCTCTGCCTCTCATCTGTTCCGCCTTGTGACCGATGACGGTACAGCGGGGCAAAAAGGTCTTGTGACCGATGCCCTCGGCGACCTGCTTCAAAGCGGCGAGGTCTACGACAGAGTCATTGCCATCGGCCCTCTTGTCATGATGAAATTCGTTTCTCTGTTAACAAAAGAATATCAAATTCCCACCGTGGTCAGCATGAACCCCGTCATGATCGACGGTACGGGTATGTGTGGCGGTTGCCGTCTGACGGTAGGCGGAAAGATCCGCTTTGCCTGTGTGGAAGGCCCTGACTTTGACGGCCACTTGGTGGATTTCGACGAAGCCATTGCCCGTTCCTCCATGTATCGCAAAGAGGAGCGTGAGGCCCATTGCCGTCTGCTGAAAGGGAGTGAGTGATATGGCGAATATGCAAAAAAACAAACACCCCATGCCCACCCTCTCCCCAAAAGTGGGAAACAAGTGCTTTTCGGAAGTGGCGCTGGGCTATGACGAAGCAACCGCCATCTCCGAAGCAGAAAGATGTTTAAATTGCCCCCGACGCCCCTGCGTGGAGGGATGCCCCGTAAAAGTCAATATTCCCGCTTTTTTAGCCGAAGTGGCAAAAGGCCATTTTGAAGAAGCCTATCAAATCATTTACGCCACCAACACGCTCCCTGCCGTCTGCGGTCGGGTATGCCCCCAGGAGACCCAATGCGAAAGCCGTTGCGTCAGAGGGGCAAAGGGCGAAGCGGTGGCCATTGGACGGCTGGAGAGGTTCGTTGCGGATTACCACCGCGCCCACCAAAGCGCTGTCACTCCCAAGTCTCCCCCTTTGGGAGCAAAAAAAGTGGCAGTCATCGGCTCGGGCCCCTCGGGGCTCTCCTGTGCTGGTGAGCTGGCAAAAAAAGGATACGCCGTCACCGTTTTTGAAGCCCTTCATCTGCCTGGCGGTGTGCTCTCCTACGGCATTCCCGAATTCCGTTTGCCCAAGGCCATCGTCTCGGAAGAAATTGCCCAGCTCCGCGCCCTTGGTGTGGAAATGGCGTGCAATACCGTTGTGGGCAGAACCGTCACCGTGGAAGAACTGCTCACCGAAGAAGGCTTTTCTGCCGTGTACATCGGCTCAGGTGCGGGTCTCCCCCGCTTTATGCATATTCCGGGCGAAAACCTGAAAGGCACTTTTTCCGCCAACGAGTTTTTGACCCGTATTAACCTGATGGGCGCTTACCGTAAGGGCGCAGACACGCCCCTGCTCTCGCCCCGCCGCGTGGCGGTGATAGGAGGCGGAAACGTGGCAATGGATGCCGCCCGCTGTGCCAAGCGGCTGGGGGCAGAGGAAGTCCATATTATCTACCGCCGTTCCGAAGAGGAGCTGCCTGCCAGAGCAGAAGAAGTGCATCACGCCAAAGAAGAAGGCATTCTCTTTGATTTTCTCACTGCGCCCGTCAGCCTTGAAGGAGATAGCGAAGGCTTCGTCTCGTCTATGACTTGTCAAAAAATGACCTTGGGCGAGCCTGACGCCTCGGGGCGCCGCAGTCCCGTGCCTCTTGCGGGCAGTGAATATACTGTGCCGATGGATACGGTGATTTTCGCCATCGGTACATCCCCCAACCCCATGATCCCCGATACCACCAAGGGGCTGGATATAAACAAATACGGCTGTGTGGTGGTTGACCCACAGACAGGGAAGACCAATTTAGACCGTGTTTATGCAGGCGGTGACGCCGTTACAGGCGCCGCCACCGTGATTTTAGCAATGGGCGCAGGCAAAACTGCGGCTGAAGCCATTGACCGCGATCTTCGCGGTGACAACTAATGCATCTTCGATGCAAGTCATCCGGATGATATAAGAAAAGGAGTTATAAGACGTGAAAAGAAAACAAAAAACCGAAAGACGGTATCCCAAAATTGCCAACATGAAGCAATATGTAGAGACCCTTGCAGGCCGTGGCGACAAAGTGGTGTATCGCTACTTTGGCGACGCTTCTTGCAAGACTGTGATAGATATGACCTACGGCGCATTTGCCGAAGAGATCCACCAAGTGGCAGCCGCATTTCAAACCTTAGGACTGGAAGGCAAGCGCGTTGCTATTTTGGGCGTGACCTGCCATGAGTGGGTTGCCACCTATATTGCCACCGTTGCGGGGGGCAGCGTTGCCATCCCCATGGATAAGGAACTGAGCTTTGACGAAATCCTC